>JACMIV010000385.1 GCA_014380965.1 Rhizobiaceae bacterium
CAACTTGTTAGACGGCAACGCTCGCGTACACCTTTGGTATGTTCCCGTCTTATTATGCATTTTGGCGTTGAGCCCAGTTTATTTAGATATATGCCGAAATAGGCCATGGCTGGCGGCAGCGATAATACTTTTGCCGCTGATATCATCCAGGGCAGGAACGCAGTTCTCGATCCGAAATGTAATGTATTTTGGTGGCGCTTACGCCACGGGTATGCTGGTAGGGCTGCACTTTCAGCGTTTGATTAAATTTTTTAGTCCCCGGATGCTTATGCTTCTTGCTGCTGCAGCCGTGTCTATCACCTTGTTGATCACGGTAGCGGAGATGCAGGGATTTCCGCGGCTCGTGGAGCGAGCTTACTACCTTCAGAAGCTTATGATCGGGTTATTGCTGCTGCTGGTGCTGTTTCGATTGTACGATGGCAAGACAGTCCCGCGTTTCATTGACTACTTCGCTGCCAGCTCGTACGCAGTGTATCTTCTGCATTTCTTTGCAATCGAAATCACGCTTGCGGCACTCGCTTTTGCTGTGCCTCCTCAGCGCAGCACATTAAATGCCCTCTCGATCGGGATCGTCTGTTTCGCGGTGTCATTGTTACTGACCGCCCTCGCGGTTCGTATAGGCACCAAATTGTTCGGCCGTTATTCTAAACTGATCATTGGGGCATAAACGCCGCTCCGATCCGCGAGTATGCAGGGGTCGAAGGACGCTTTTGGCAATTCAGGGTCCGTACCTAGAGAACGAGGGTCCTTTAAGGTGTCGGTCAGTGCCACCTTGGAACGACGCCTCTTTCCTACAGCGAGACAATCGTCGAGGTAGATTCGAAAGCGATCCTCGACAACTAAATCAGGTCGAAAGCCGCAGCTCGCTCGCCGGATCGACACAGCAGTCTTCGTCGACATGCCGCAGTCGCTATCGCTTCACCCCGAAATCCGTTCCACTTCCGCGCCGCAGGCCGACAGCTTCTCCTCCAGCCGTTCGAAGCCCCGGTCGAGGTGGTAGACGCGGTTGACGGTCGTGTCGCCCTCGGCGACGAGGCCGGCGATGACGAGGGAGACGGAGGCGCGAAGGTCCGTCGCCATGACGGGCGCGCCGGCAAGGCGGCCGACGCCTTCGACGCGGGCGACCTGGCCCGACAGGGAAATCTTCGCGCCGAGGCGGGCGAGTTCCTGGACGTGCATGAAGCGGTTTTCGAAGATCGTCTCGGTGATGAGGGAGACGCCGGAGGAGCGCGTCATGAGGGCCATGAACTGCGCCTGGAGATCGGTCGGGAAGCCCGGGAACGGGTCGGTCACGACGTCGACCGGGTGGACGCCGCTGCCGTTCCGAACGATGCGGATGCCGTTCGCGACGCTCGACACCTCGGCGCCGGCAGCGCGCAAAGCCGTGAAGGCGGTTTCGAGGAGGGCCGCATTCGTGCCTTCGAGGACGACGTCGCCACCGGTCATCGCGACGGCCATCGCGTAGGTTCCGGTCTCGATCCGGTCCGGCAGCACGCGGTGGCGCGCGCCGGAGAGGGCCGTGACGCCCTCGATCGTGATCGTCTTCGTGCCGGCGCCGCTGATCTTCGCGCCCATCGCGTTGAGGCAGGTCGCGAGATCGACGATCTCCGGCTCGCGGGCGGCGTTCTCGAGGATGGTCTCGCCGTTGGCGAGGGAGGCCGCCATCATGAGGACGTGCGTCGCGCCGACGGAGACCTTCGGGAAGACGAAGCGGTTGCCGACGAGGCCGCCCTTGGCTTCGGCGACGATGTAGCCGGCCTCGATCTCGAGGGTGGCGCCGAGCGCGCGCAGGCCGTCGATGAAGAGATCGACGGGCCGCGTGCCGATGGCGCAGCCGCCGGGGAGCGAGACCTTCGCCTTGTGCATGCGGGCGAGCAGCGGCCCGATGACCCAGAAGCTCGCGCGCATCTTCGAGACGAGCTCGTAGGGCGCGGTCGTGTCGACGATGGTGCGGGCGGTGAAATGGATGGTGCGGCCGTGGCCGGGCGTCGAAGAGACGCGCTTGCCGGAGACCGTGTAGTCGACGCCATGATTGCCGAGGATGCGGATCAGCTGCTCGACGTCGGCGAGATGGGGAACGTTCTCCAGCGTCAGCGTGTCGTCGGTCAGGAGCGAGGCGATCATCAGCGGCAGCGCCGCGTTCTTGGCGCCCGAGATCGGGATCGTCCCGTTCAGCGTATTGCCGCCTCTGATGCGAATTCGATCCATGAACGTTCAGGTCCTGCTTGGAGTCTTGGGGTTCGGCCGCGCACCCGTCGCGCCTCGATCATTACGGCGACGGCGCGGATGGCGAGGCCCGGTGGTCGCGTCCATCGACGACTTCGGGCGAGAACCGCGCAGCCGGGCGGGGTTGAGCCGCCGCCGGAGGCTCCGTCTACACCACGACGCTGCGACATTCAAATTCGCGAGGGGAATTGGAGCGGGGCCGGCTTCCGCAAGGGATCGCTGCAGCGAACGATCAGGGACGCAGCAGCGTCGTGATGCCGAACACGACAAGGGCGAAAGCGGCAAGCTTCCAGAAATCGCCACGCTTGCGAAGGCCGGGCAAGCCGAGCGGGCGCACGATCTGGACGAGCATCAGAAGAATCAGGAGGGCGGAGAAGAGCTTGGTCATCGCCGACGGGTTCTAGC
>JACMIV010000386.1 GCA_014380965.1 Rhizobiaceae bacterium
CAGATAGATATTGCCCTTGATCTGCTTCTTGTGTTCCGACTCGAAGTCGAATTCCTCGATCCGGCTACCCCGGACGACGACGACGCGCGTCTCTTCGGGATGAGACGCGTCGATCAACATCTTGTTGTTGGCCATGCTGGATGAACTCCCGGACCATTGGCGTCGCGCGCAGTCCGGCGTTCTCAGACGCTCGAAACGGTGCGGGAGAGGCCAAGTCCGCTGAGATCGCTTTGCGGCGGCGGCGTGGTGCTGCAAGGGAAGGCTGGCGCCGAGGCTCGCAAAGCTCGGGCTGAAGCGTCAAGGATCCGATGTAAGCTGGCGACACTGCTGGGCGACCTGAAAAAATGACTGGTCGCGGAAAAGCGACCGATGAGAACCTTACGCAAACCGTTCCTCGGTCGAACCGAATGCGCAAAAGAGATACGTTGTGTCCGGGCTTTCGCCGCGGACAAGAAAGCTTGCGAGAGGCCTATGGACACCGTCGCCGGTCCGTCCGCACGATCGCCACGCGCCGCCCTCGGAGTCCGCGGCCGAAGGGGCCTTTGCGGAGAACCGCGCCTTCCGGCGCACGGGTCAGGCCATATGGCCGACGACCCTGACGTGTCGTGGTCGGGATCATTTTTGGCTATCGAGTCTTCCCGGCCTCAGTTCTGCTTTTATGGTGGGCGAGGCCAAGACACAAGTGCGATGCCCTCGGAGCCCTCAGGAATGCCCATTTCCTGTCCACCGCCTCGTTTTTCGGCTGAAAACGCTGGAAGCATCGCCCAATCCAACGTATCTTCCTTGGGTCTCATGAACGCCGGACCGTCACCGATTCGCTATCTTCTCGGCTTAGTGCTCGCGCTCGTCGTCGCTATTGCGGGGGGGTCGAACCCTGTCCACGCTCAGGCGGCCGATAGGGAAAGCGTTTTGACCGCCCTGAAACAGACGGCGACGGAACGCTCCTTCGACATCCGCATGGAATTCGTCGGAACGCCTCATGCCAAGCTCATCCTTCTTCGAAATCCGAACCGGATCGCGATCGATCTTTTCGACACGGTCTCCGCGCTCGACGCGCTCGACCCCCAACCGAACGACTTCGTTTCCGACATGCGGCAGGGCCTCGTGGCGGCCGACCGCTACCGGATCATCTTCACGCTCGCCCGGCCGGGGTTGCCGCAGGCGGACATCGCCACGACCGAGGAAGGCTCGGTCCTCACACTGAAGATCGTCGCCAGCGACATCGGGGCGTTTCTCGCCGCGGACCCGAGCCGAACGATCGGCGCCGCACCCGAGCCGGCCGTTCCGAGCAGCGCCGCAACGGTTCCCGATCGCAGCTACACGGTCGTCGTCGATCCCGGCCACGGCGGCGTCGACAATGGTGCCGTCGGGAAACAAGGAACGCTGGAGAAGGAGGTGAACCTTGCTTTCGCCAAAGCACTGCGCGATGCGCTCGGCAAGAATGACCATATCGAGGTCCGCCTCACGCGCGAGGACGACCGATTCGTCTCGCTGTCGGATCGTTCCGACATCGCGCGGGAGGCGAAAGCCGACATCTTCATCTCCATGCACGCCGACTCGATCCGCTATCCCGACATCCGCGGTGCGACCGTCTACACTCTGTCGGAGCGTGCCTCGGATCAACTCTCGCGCGAGATCGCCGAGAGCGAGAACTCCGCCGATCGCTTCGTCGATCCCGAGTGGGAGAAGGGCGAGCCGGAAGTCTTCGACATCCTGATCGAACTGATGCGGCGCGAGACGGACAGCTTCTCCCAGCACTTCGCCGCAGGTCTCGTGCAGGAACTCGGCCGCCACAAGATCCGCCTGATCCGCAATCCGCAGCGCGCGGCAGGCTTCAAGGTGCTAACGGCTCCGGACGTGCCGTCTGTCCTCGTCGAACTCGGCTATCTCTCGAACGTCGACGACGAGGAACTTCTCCTCGACGAATCCTGGCGCGAGGACACCGCGAACGCGATAGCCGATGCGGTCGTCGGCTTCCTCAGCGCGGGAGCGTCGGGCGACAAGGCGGCAACGGCGCCGATTCCGACGACAGGCGGCTGATGGCAACGGCAGCGTCTGCGGATTTGTGGCGCGAATGCAACAAACCGCGCTGGTCTTGACACCCTCGGGCGGCACCGACACGCACTCGCCGTATTTATGCAGGACCTGAGACAGGATAGGCTAGGTAGATGAGGCTTGCGGGCAGGCGTGTCTGCCGTGCGGATCGCGGACGCAACGCTTGATCGCCAGATTTCGATGGCGAAAGCGTCGTCCTCCGATCGTTGGCAGGACATGGGGTACGGTAGGGGACCGGCATGTCGGGGATGCGAGCGCATCGCCGGACGATCGGACGGAGTTTGGATGATCAGACTGCTCGGCTACTTCTTCGGCATCGGCGCCGTCCTTTTCCTCCTCGGGTCTGCAGGCGCAGCGCTTTACGTGCAGAGCATGAGCGAGGACCTGCCGGACTATCAGGTTCTCGCGAGCTATGAGCCGAAGGTGACGACGCGCTTCCACGCCGCCGACGGCTCCCTGATGGCCGAATATGCCAAAGAGCGTCGGCTTTTCCTGCCGATCCAGACGATCCCGGACCGTTTGAAGAAGGCCTATCTGGCGGCAGAGGACAAGAATTTCTATTCCCATCCCGGCATCGACGTGCAGGGCCTTGCGCGGGCCGCGCTCGTCGTCGCTCGCGGCGAGGGCATCCAAGGCGGGTCGACGATCACCCAGCAGGTGGCGAAGAACTTCCTCCTCACCAACGAGCGCTCGATCGAGCGCAAGGTGAAAGAGGCGATCCTTTCGCTGCGCATCGAGCAGGCCTACACGAAGGATCGCATCCTCGAGCTCTACCTCAACGAGATCTATCTTGGCCTCGGGTCCTACGGCGTCGCTGCCGCCTCGCTCGCCTATTTCGACAAGTCGGTGAACGAGCTGGAGATCCAGGAGGCGGCCTACCTTGCCGCCCTGCCGAAGGCGCCGGAGAACTACAACCCGTTCCGCAACCCGGATCGCGCCATGGAGCGCCGGAACTGGGTCATCGACCAGATGGAGTCGAACGGCTTCGTCAACGCGACGGAGGCAGCCGACGCCCGCGCCAAGCCGCTCGGCGTCAACCCGAACCGCTCGGGCACCTACCTCTTCGCCGGCGAGTACTTCACCGAGGAGGTGCGCCGCCAGATCATCCAGCGCTACGGCGTCACTGCTCTCTACGAGGGCGGCCTTTCCGTCCGCTCGACCCTCGATCCGGTGCTTCAGGTCGCGGCGCGCAAGGCGCTGCACGACGGTCTCCTGAAATATGACGAGGCGCGCGGCTTCCGCGGTCCGGAGAAGACGATCGACATCGGCAGTGATTGGGGTGCCGCGCTCGCCGAAGTGCCCGGCTATGCAGATGTGCCGGAATGGCGACAGGCGGTCGTGCTCTCAGCGGACACCGATTCGGTCAGCATCGGCCTTCAGCCGGCGCGCACGATCTCCGGCGCCGTCGGTGCCGATCGCGACATCGCGTCGATCGCACTCGAGGACATGCGTTGGGCGCTGCGCATGACGGTCGAAGAGCGGACCCAGAGCGTGAAGACCGCTGACGCGGTCCTGAGGCGCGGCGACGTCGTCTTCGTGGAGAAGACCGTCGGGGGCGGAGGCTATCGCTTGCGCCAGCCGCCGAAGGTGCAGGGCGCGCTCGTCTCCATGGACCCTCACACCGGTCGCGTCCTTGCGATGGTCGGCGGCTTCTCCTATGCGCAGTCCGAGTTCAACCGCGCCACGCAAGCCAATCGCCAGCCCGGCTCGTCCTTCAAGCCGTTCGTCTACGCAGCAGCGCTCGACAACGGCTATACGCCGGCCTCCGTCATTCTCGACGCGGCGATCTCTATTCCAGACGGCAACGGCGGCTATTGGGAGCCGAAAAACTACGGCGGCGAGGCGGCCGGTCCTTCGACGTTGCGCGCCGGCATCGAGAAGAGCCGGAACCTCATGACCGTCCGACTCGCGAAGGATATGGGCATGGACCTCGTCGCCGAATACGCAGAGCGTTTCGGTGTTTACGACAAGATGATGAAGTATCTTCCCATGTCGCTCGGCTCGGGCGAGACGACGGTTCTGCGGATGGTCTCGGCCTATTCGGTGATGGCCAACGGCGGGCGGTCGATCGAACCCTCGCTCATCGACCGCATCCAGGACCGGTACGGACGTACAGTCTACAAGCACGACAATCGCGGCTGCGAGGTCTGCAACGCCCAGACCTGGCAGAACCAGCCCGAGCCGGTGCTGGTCGACAATCGCGAGCAGGTTCTCGACCCGATGACCGCCTATCAGATCACCTCGATGATGGAAGGCGTCGTCGAGCGCGGCACCGCGACGAGCATCCAGGAACTCGGCGTGCCCGTCGCCGGCAAGACGGGCACGACCAACGAGGAGAAGGATGCCTGGTTTGTCGGATATACGCCGAACCTCGTGACCGGCGTCTATCTCGGCTACGACAACCCGACTCCGCTCGGCAAGGGCCAGACAGGCGGCGGTCTCGCCGCCCCCGTCTTTACCGCCTACATGAAGGAGGCGCTGAAGGACAAGCCGATGGTCGATTTCCACGTTCCCGAGGGCATGACGATGGTTTCGATCGATCGCAAGAGCGGCATGGCAAGCGAGGGCAACGGCTCGATCATGGAGGCGTTCAAGCCCGGCACCGGCCCGTCCGACAGCTATCAGGTGATCGGCAACGACGAGATGGCCTTCAGCGCGCCGCCCGCCGTCGTCTCCCAGGAGACCCAGGACGCCATCGTCCAGGGCGGGGCTGGCGGCCTCTTCTGATCCCGCGCGGTTTGAAGCAGACCGAGGGCGGCCGTCGCTGCGACGCCCGCCCTTCGCTTTACAGGGCCGCAAGGCGGTTCTATATCCGCCCGACTTCAGAGAAACCAAAACAAGGGGTTGAGGCGTGCGGGCCGAGATCGAGACGATGACCACGGACATCAAGCAGGCCATAAGCCTGCTGAGGAGGCATCTTTGACTGGGATGCGTCCCTCAAGCGCCTCGATGTCCTGAACGCGCAATCCGAAAATCCAAACTTCTGGAACGACGCTGCCGAGGCGCAGAAACTGATGCGCGAGCGCCAGTTCCTCGAATCCTCGATCAACGGCATCAGGGCCATCGATCAGGGCCTGCAGGACAATGTCGACCTCATCGCCATGGGCGAGGAGGAGGGCGATCAGGCGATCATCGAGGAGGCCGAGACGGCGATCCGCGCCATCAAGGCCGACACGGACAAGCGCCAGGTCGAGATGCTGCTATCGGGCGAAGCCGACAAGTTCGACACTTATGTCGAGGTTCACTCGGGCGCCGGCGGCACCGAGAGCCAGGATTGGGCCTCGATGCTCCTGCGCATGTACATGCGCTGGGCCGAGCGTTCCGGCATGAAGGTCGAGCTTCTCGAACAGCATTCGGGCGAAGAGGCGGGCATCAAGTCGGCGACGCTGCTTCTGAAGGGCCACAACGCCTACGGCTGGATGAAGACCGAGTCGGGGGTCCACCGGCTCGTGCGCATTTCGCCCTTCGACAGCCAAGCCAAGCGGCACACGTCCTTCGCCTCGGTCTGGGTCTATCCGGTCATCGACGACACGATCAACATCGTGATCAACGAGTCCGAATGCCGGATCGACACCTATCGCTCCTCGGGCGCCGGCGGCCAGCACGTCAACACGACCGATTCGGCCGTCCGCATCACGCATCTTCCGACCGGTATTGCCGTCGCTTGCCAGCAAGGCCGCTCCCAGCACCAGAACCGGGCGATCGCCTGGGACATGCTGCGCGCGCGCCTCTACGAGGCGGAGCTGCAGAAGCGGGAGGAGGCGGCCAACGCCGAGGCGGCATCGAAGACCGACATCGGCTGGGGCCACCAGATCCGCTCCTACGTCCTCCAGCCCTATCAGATGGTCAAGGACCTGCGAACCGGCGTTCAGAGCACCGCGCCGCAGGACGTGCTCGACGGCAAGATCGACGACTTCATGGAAGCTGCGCTGGCACACCGGGTCCACGGCGGCGACATTGAGGTTGCCGACGTCGATTGAGCTCGGATCGATGAGCCCGTCAGCGCTCGGGCTTCTCGCCGAGGCTGACGGTGTCGTTCGGCGTCGCCGTCTCGCCAAACACGTCCTCGAACCTCTGGCGGAGGAAAACGTCCACATCCGTCATCGCGACGGGCAGGCCGAGCTCGACGAGGCTTGTCACGCCATGCTCGCGCACCCCGCAGGGGACGATACCGGAAAAATGCGATAGGTCCGGATCGACGTTCAGGCTGATGCCGTGAAACGTCACCCAGCGCCGGACGCGGATGCCGATGGCGGCGATCTTGTCCTCCGCCATCGATCCGTTCCAGAGCGGCGCGCGCTCCGGGCGCCGGACCCAGACGCCGACCCGATCTTCCCGCCGTTCGCCGCGCACCTGGAGATCGCCGAGCGTACCGATGATCCAGGTCTCCAGCGCCGAGACGAAAGCGCGTACGTCCTGCCGCCGTCGCTTCAGATCGAGCATCACATAGGCCACGCGCTGTCCGGGACCGTGATAGGTGTACTCGCCGCCGCGACCCGTCGCGTGGACGGGGAAACGGGCGGGCTCGACGAGATCGCCGGGAAGGGCGCTCGTGCCGGCCGTATAGAGTGGCGGATGCTCGACGAGCATCACCGTCTCAGGCGCGGCACCCGATGCGATGTCGGCAACGCGCGTTTCCATGAAGGCGACGGCCTCCTCGTAATCCGTCAGGCCGCTCGCGACGACCCACAGGACGGGCGGCGATCCCGGGGCAGCCTCGAAGCGTTCGGTCGCGACGGAGAGGCGCTGTACCGTTGGCTGAGGCGGCACGACGGTCGTCATATGGGACGGGGCATCGGAGCGGTCGACGGAGGGGGCTGGGATGATCATGACTCATTCTAGCCGCGTCGTCGCAAGGCCGCAAAGCTGCACCTCGTGCTCATGATTTTCCAGGGACCGCCGGAATATCGCTTGTGTGCCCAAGGCGGGTTTGTTACATGCCCGCTGCCGGTGGACGACACCGGCGAACACGGCGTGCGGTCGTGGCGGAATTGGTAGACGCGCAGCGTTGAGGTCGCTGTGGGGCAACCCGTGGAAGTTCGAGTCTTCTCGACCGCACCAGTCCTCCTGCATCTTTAAGGGTGTCGAGGACGCCGACGATCCGGACCTACCATCCGGTTTTTCCCTCCCTTCGATCTGTCCAATTATCTCTGCCATCAGACGGTTTCGCGCGAAACCGGTTTCCTATTCTGCCGGCCATCCTCTAGACCTCGCTCATGATTCCTGACGATGCGGCGAGGGGCGAGCATGGCTGACGACCGGCTGGTAAGCGATGCGCGCGACGAAGCAAAGCTGAAGGCCGAGGCCGAGCGGCCGGAGATCTACGACGAGGACGGCGAGTTCGATTCGGACTACCTCCATCGCATCACCGAGGCACTGGCGAAGGACGACACCGAGCATCTCAAGGAGGATGTCGGCCCGCTTCACGAGTCCGAACTCGGCGATCTTCTCGAACATCTGAATCAGGGCGAACGCCAGTCGCTCGTCCGAATGATGGGCGAGGATTTCGACTATGCGGCGCTGACCGAAGTCGACGAGGCCATCCGCCTCGAGATCGTCGACGCGATGCCGAACGCGCAGATCGCCGAAGCCGTGCTCGAGCTCGATTCCGACGACGCCGTCTACATCCTCGAAGATCTCGACGAGGAGGACCGCAAGGAGATCCTCGACCGGCTTCCCTTCCGCGAGCGAATCCGGCTGCGCCGCGCGCTCGAATATCCGGAGGAGTCGGCCGGACGGCGGATGCAGACCGAATTCGTGGCGGTTCCGCCGTTCTGGTCGGTCGGCCAGACGATCGACTATCTGCGCGACGACGAGGACCTCCCCGAACGTTTTTCTCAGATCTTCGTCATCGATCCGAGTTTCAAGCTCGAAGGCGCCGTAGCGCTCGACCGGCTTCTTCGAGCGCGGCGCCCGGAGAAGATCGAGGAGATCATGCATGAGACGCGCCATGCGATTCCCGCCGCTATGGACCAGGAAGAGGCGGCGCAGATCTTCGAGCAGTACGATCTCCTGTCGGCCGCCGTCGTCGACGAAAATGAGCGTCTCGTCGGCGTTCTCACCATCGATGACGTGGTCGACGTGATCCAGGCCGAGGCCGAAGAGGACATCCTGCGCCTCGGCGGCGTCGGCGACGAAGAGCTGTCGGACACGGTGATGACGACCGTTCGCTCGCGCTTCCTCTGGCTTCTCATCAACCTTGGAACCGCGATCCTCGCCTCGCTCGTCATCGGGCTCTTCGATGCGACGATCGAGCAGATGGTGGCGCTGGCCGTGCTGATGCCGATCGTCGCCTCGATGGGCGGCAATGCCGGCACTCAGACGATGACGGTCGCCGTCCGCGCGCTCGCGACGCGCGACATCGACATCTACAATGCCGGGCGGGTCGTGCGCAGGGAGGTGCTGGTGGGCATGCTGAACGGCGTCGCCTTCGCGCTCATCATCGGCGTCGTCGCAGGCCTCTGGTTCGACAATCGCGGGCTCGGCGAGGTGATCGGCATAGCTCTCATCGTCAACATGATCGCCGCCGCCCTTGCCGGCATCCTCATCCCGCTGCTGCTCGACCGCGTCGGTGCGGACCCGGCCATCGCCTCGGGGACGTTCGTGACGACGGTCACGGACGTCGTCGGCTTCTTCGCCTTCCTTGGCCTTGCGGCGTGGTGGTTCGGGCTCGGCTAGGTCCCCGAGGCGCCATCAGGCGACGAGGCGGCGGTCTTCCAGCCACTCTCCCGCCGCCTTCGCTTCCTCTTCGTGTTCCCGGTCCCTGTAGGGTTCGAGAAGCGCTGCCGCGTGCCACTCGCGCATCCCCTCGAGGGCAAGAAGCCGCGCAGGATACGCCTCCGCTGCGCCTTCGGCGGCGAGGCCGTAGGTCGCGAAGCGAAAGGCGACCGGCGCGAAGAATGCGTCCGCGGCCGTGAAGCGCTCGCCGACCAGGTAAGGACCGCCGAAACGCTCCAGCCCGTCGTTCCAGAGAGCCGAGAGCCGTGCGACATCGGCGTGGAGCGCCGGGGAGTGCGCGGAGAGGCGAACCCTAAGGCCGCAGTTCATCGTGCAGACGTTCCGCAGAGCCTGGAACCCGGAATGCATCTCGGCCGCAGCGCTCCGCCCGAAGGCGCGGGCGCGGGCGTTGGCGGGCCAGATGCCGACATGGCGCTCGGCGATATATTCGGTGATGGCAAGCGAGTCCCAGATCGAGAGATCGTCATGGAGGAGGCACGGCACCTTGCCGCTCGGCGAGATGGCGCCGCGGTCGGGAATGTCGTCCGAGAAGGGCCGCATCTCCTCCTCGAACGGAATCGCCAGTTCGCGCAGCAGGAGCCAGGCGCGCAGCGACCAGGACGAATAATTTTTGTTGGCGATGATCAACGTGTACACGTCGTTTCCTCCAAGGATGCGATGTGTCGGGACGATCCTCGGCACCTTACGATGCCGGGCGACAGATCGTGAACCTCATGTGGGTCATGGTCTTGCCGCGCCCGCCGGCCAGCTCACGCGTCCCGCCGAGCATATCGTGATGCAGGACGGTTTGGTGGCGTCCGATGGATGGCCCATGGCAAATCCTCGGAATTGACTTTTACGTAAATCACGGATCAGACAGGATACGCAGTTCTGAGGATCTCATGCGCGAACACTACACAATCACGGAGCTGACGCGAGAGTTCGACATCTCGACGCGAACGATCCGCTTCTACGAGGACGAGGGGCTCATCGCGCCGATTCGTCGCGGCCGCACCCGTCTGTTTCGCCAGTCCGACCGGCATCTCCTCAAGATGATCCTGCGCGGCAAGCGCCTCGGCTTCTCGATCTCAGAAATTCGCGAGATCATGCAGATGTATCGGACGCCGCCGGGCGAGGCGGGGCAGTTGCGGGCCATCGTGCGCCGCGTCAACGAGAAGCGGCGCGAGCTCGAACAGAAGCGGCGCGACATCGACGAGTTGCTCGCCGAGCTCGACAATGCCGAGGAAGCCTGCCTGACGCGGATGGCCGAACTCGGCGTGCCCCAGAGCACGTGAGCCCAGCAGGCGGCCGCGCCTCCAGACATCACCGCGGCATGGAGCATTCGAGCACCATGCCCTCGATTTCGGCGTCCTCCTCGCGTGTCGTCAGGCCTTCGAGAAAGGCCCTGAGAAGATCGGCATTCTCGAGCTTCACTCCGATGCAGCCGCAATAGGCCGCGCAGAAGTCGGCCTCCCTCCCTTCGGAGATGCAGCCGCGCCGGCATTCCGACTGGAGGATCGTCGCCGGATCGGGCGGCGAGACCTGCGCGAAGGCCCAGACGAGCCCGAACAGAATCGGCTGGTGCAGGAGGTAGAAGACGAGCGAGCGGCGCCCGAGCCAGGACAGCGGCGACAGACGCGTAAGCCTTCTCCCGGCGCGCCCGATGGCTTCCCAACCGCCGCGATCGCTGACGAGGCGTGCGGCGGCGATGCCGAGAAGTACGGCGCCGAACCAGGGAAACAGCGGAACGTAATCGTTCGAGACCGGCGGTCGCTCCGCCATGCCGATCCAGGCGAGCCATTTCGGATTGGTCAGCGGTGTCTCAAAGACTTGCGCCAGCGCGATTACGGCAAAGCCCGCGAGTGCTGTCAGCCAGAAGCGGAGCCTGACGAAGGCGAGGCCGAGAAAGCTTGCAAGCGCGATTTCGTGCAGGATGCCGAAGAAGACGAAGCCGCCCGGCGTCGCGAAGTAGGTCGTGCCGGTGATGATGGCCGCTCCCGCCACCACCTGCAGGAAACGCCCGCCGAAGGCCCGCCAACGGATGGCGCGCCCGTGCGCGAGCACGAGGCTGACGCCAGCCAGAAACAGGAAACTCGACGCGATCGAGCGGGCGAAGAGTTTCCAGCCGCCCGATCCCGTCGTGCCGCGTTCGACGTAGCCGAAGAATTCGAGGTCCCACGTGAAGTGGTAGACGACCATTGCGAGAAGCGCCGCGCCGCGTGCCGCGTCGAGAAGGTCGAGCCGGTTCCCCCGACCTTCGGACGGAGGGGCTCCTTGTCCGGACATCCTCGCTCGATCGCTCAAGAAGGCGGGAGCGGACGTCGGCGGCGGTGTCAGCGTCGACATGGGGCGGTGGCCTTCCGTCTGGAATCTGCAGGCGGCCGCCTATTTCCACGGAGAACGGACGGCAAGATGCGCGCGCGGCGCGCGCCGTGATGGCATGGAAAGGCACTCTCATGAAGATCATCGAGGCGAACGGCGCGCAAATTCCCGCGCTCGGCTACGGGACCTACACGCTCGAAGGCGCGACCTGCATCGACATGGTGGCCAAGGCGATCGATGCCGGGTATCGGCACATCGACACGGCGCGCATGTACGGGAACGAGACCGAGGTCGGGGAGGGGATCCGCCGGTCGGGCATCGCGCGGAACGAGCTCTTCGTCACGACCAAGATCTGGTGGACCGACATCGGCGAAGGAAACCTCCAGGACTCCGCCGAGGCCGCGATCGAGGCCCTCGGCATCGGGCCGGTCGATCTCCTGCTCATCCATTGGCCCAATGCCGACGTCGACCTCGAGGAATCGATCGACGCGCTGAACGACACCATCGACCGCGGGCTGACGCGGCACATCGGCGTCGCGAACTTCACCAGCGCCATGCTGGACGAGGCCGCGGCGATGTCGTCCGCACCGCTCGTCTGCAATCAGGTCGAGTACCACCCGCTTCTCTCCCAAGATGCGATCCACGACGCCTGTCGGCGCCACGACATGGCGATGATCGCCTATTCGCCGGTCGGCCAAGGCGGCGTCCTCCTCGGCCATCCCGCGGTGCTCGCCATCGCCGAGCGGCACGGGAGGAGCGCCGCACAGGTGGTGCTGCGCTGGGAAATCCAGCAGGAGGGCGTCGGCGCCATCCCGCGGACGAAGAACCCCGCCCGCCTTGCCGAAAACCTCGACATCTTCGACTTCGATCTCGACGAGGAGGAGTTCCAGCAACTGGCCGGATTGTCGAAGAGGCGCCAGCGTCTGGTCGATCCATCCTTCGCACCGAACTGGGACAGGGTTTGAGGAGAGGCAGCCGTAGCCGCTGTCAAGTCCGAGCCTCAATGCAGGAGCGTGAATGTTCTTCTACGTCTCGAAGATCGCCTGGTTCGTGCTCCAGCCGCTGGTCGCGATCACGCTGCTTCTCTGTCTCGGTCTCGTTCTGAGCCTCATCGGCTTTCGGCGGGCAGGAATCCTGTCCTCGGTGCTCGGCGGTCTGTTGCTGGCGGTCTGCGCCCTGACGCCGGCGGGCCTCGTGATGACGGCGGCGCTCGAGAACCGCTTCCCGCGGCCCGAGTTGCCAGCCAAGGTCGACGGCATCGTCGTCCTCGGCGGCTCTTTCGACACCCGCGTGGCCAAAAGCCGGGGCGAGCCGGAGTTGAACGAGGCGGCCGATCGGATGACCGAGGCGATGGCGCTCGCGCGCCGCTATCCGCAGGCGAAGGTCCTCTTCTCCGGCGGTCTTGCTGCGATCCTCGAAGACGACGTTCCGGAGGTGGATTCGGCGCGGGACTTCTTCGCCGCGCAGGGTCTCGCGCCCGACCGGCTGTTGCTCGAGGGCGAGGCGCGAAATACGGCGGAAAATGCCGAATACGCAAGAGTACTAGCCGACCCGCAGCCCGGCGAGACGTGGCTGCTCGTCACCTCCGCCTCGCACATGCCGCGCAGCGTCGGATGTTTCCGCGTCGCCGGCTTCGACGTCCTTCCCTATCCGACCGACTATCGCACGCCACTCGGGGCATCTCTCTACCGGCCGTCCTCGGCGACGACGCGCAATCTCGAGAAGGTGCATTTTGCGACACGCGAGTACATCGGTCTCGTCGCCTACTGGCTGACCGGGCGCACCGACGCACTCTTTCCGGCTCCCTCCGCGCCATCTTCCCCGGCGGTGGATGCCGCCACCTCCATCGGGGCAGCCGCTCCCAGCCTGTAGACGCCCTTGAAATCTTCGGGATCGGCGATCCGCCCTTTGCGGCGAATGGTGAGAAGCCCCTCGCGGGCCATGGCGACGGCGGCGTCACGGATCGGCTTCATCAGAAGGCGCCAGCGCCTCTCGTCGGATCCGGCGATGGCGCGGGCGACCTCCGACGGGCAGATGGTCTTTTCCTCGCCGCGCGTCGCCACCATGGCGGCGATGACGGTGCGAAGATCTGCCGGGCGGGTCTCGGTCATCGCGATTCCATTTCCTCGAAGGGTTCGCTCACCGCGTAGCGCGCGGCGGAGAAGAACTGCCGGTGGGCGAGAATCACCATGACCAGCAGCGTCGTTACGACGAGCACGTAGGGCCCGAGGAACCAGCCGAGATAGGCTATCCCAAAGAAGATGCCGCGAAGGCCTGCGTTGAAGTGCTTGGCGGCGAGTTGGTTCATCGTCGCGGCTGCCATGACGGCGCGCTTCGCCCGCTCCGGTTCACGTTCGGCATCGGCGCGCATCGGGATCGCACCGATGAGGATGGTGCAGTAGTTGAACAGCCGGTAGGCCCAGCCGAATTTGAAGAAGGCATAGGCAAAGATCACGACGAGGCCGAGCAGTTTGGCCTCCACGAGCCCCCTGTCGAGCCGTCCATAGAAGGGCAGGTCGGCCGCGATCTCGGCGATGCGCTCGCTGGAGCCCAGCAGCGCGAAGCACCCGCCGATCGCGAAGATGCAGGAGGACGCGAAGAAGCCGGTGCCCTGCTGGAGCCCGGCCATGATGGCGGTGTCGATCATCCGGAGATCGCGCCCGAGCGCGACCTGCATCCAGCGCCGGCGCTGCGCGTTCATCGCCGCGGACAGGCCTTGCCTCGACCACGGACTCGCAGTGGTCAGCCAGTTGTAGAAAGCCCAAGCAAAAAGGAAGAGGGAGATGGCGAGGACGTCGGTGAGGTCGAATGTCGCCATCTGAGAACGAACCCCGTCATGCGGCCGAAATATCCGGGCACGCTGCTCTGGAGTGATCGCAAATTGAGCGTCCCATCGCAACGCGGAACGCGGCGCCTCTCAGGCCTGCGGCGGCTTGCGGCCCTTCGCGTGCTTGACGCGCCGTCCGCCCAAGCGCCAGAAGACGGCCATGCCACTTCACATGATCAAGCTCTGCGTCGGTGCCGATTCGGTCGAGGACCTCACTGACTGGGTCGCCGCCCGTCTGGACGCGGCCCGCCGGAACGGGGAGCCGCCGGAGCAGTACCACCAGACGCGAATGATCCCGAAACGCATCGAGGAAATCATCGACGGCGGATCGCTCTACTGGGTGATCAAGGGCAAGGTCCAGGTGCGCCAGCCGATCATCGCGATTCGGCCTGTGGTCGACGGCGAGGGCATCAAGCGCTGCCACCTCGTCCTGGAGCCGCGTTTCGTCCTCACGGATTGGCAGCCGCGGCGCGCGTTCCAGGGGTGGCGCTACTTGACGCCGGCCGATGCTCCCGAAGATTTTGGCGATGGAGGGGAGGGCGCCATGGTCCCGCCCGACCTCAAGCGCGAGCTGGCGGACCTCGGGCTTCTTTAGCCTCGGTGGCGAGACGAACGGCTCTCTGTCGCCTTACGACCGCTGGAACTTCAGCCGGATCGCCGGCGTGCCGCCCGGCGTCTCGACGCGCAGGCTTAGATGAGCGACCGGTTGCGATCCGCGCCAAGCCCTCGCGCCATGACACAGCAAGAGGCCGACGAGGTCCTTCGCCTTGAGCAGCGAGCGACCGTCGCGGAACTCGGAGATCCGCATCGAGGCCTGCTGCAGGGGGTGCATGCCGACGACCGGATTTGCCACCGAAACCGAGGACGGACCGAAGCGCAGATGCGACACGCCTTTGTTTTCCTGATCGAGCGTCATCACTAAGGTCCTCAACGCAAATACGGGGGCGGGATCATGAAAAAGCGACACGCCTGCTCAGCCCGATCCGAGGTCACGGCGCGGATGCGCCGCATGGGGATCGAAGCCGTTCATTCCAACGGTCGGGCCGCGCACCGGCGCGGCCACCGACCGTGTCTTCGAAAGTGTCAGTTCGAAACCGCGAAGCAGTTGTAGGACCGCTTCTTGAGCGCGGCGCAGGCCTGCGCCGCCTCGGTCTTCGATTGGAATCCCGCAAAGCGCGCTCGGTGGAGGGTCTGCAATCCGCTGCCCACCGCTTCCGTGAAGGGTTCGGCGCGCACCAGCGCGTTTCCGGCGCTCGCCTTCGCCTCGGACAGCATGTCCATTGCACGGTTGCGGTCAGGCATGGCGGCGATCTGGACGACCCAGGGAGAGGACGGCGCGGCCGTCAGTCGGGACTGTATCGAGCCGGTCGTCGCCGGATCGAAGTCTCCCCCGCCAGGGATCGATCCGCGGGGCACGGGGCCGCCGGTCGGCGCCAGTGCGTTGACGGCCTCGACCGCCGGCATGCGCGACGACGGCGTCGGACGAGGCGCGTTGAGAGCCGCACGCAGGGCGTCG
>JACMIV010000387.1 GCA_014380965.1 Rhizobiaceae bacterium
GATGGCCGCGATCTCGTTCCCCTCGTCGACGATCGGGCACGCGTCGCTGCCGCCGGAGACGAGGGCGAGCGCCGTGCCGGCATGACCGGCGATCGCCGCATGGGCGCGAAAGCCCTGATGGAAGAGCCGGGCGAGCAGGTCGTCCATCAACGCCTTTTCCCCGCCGAAGAGATGCGCGCAGCCGGAAATGTCGAGGAGGAGGCCGTGCGGCGGATCGAGCGCGACGAGGGGCGTGTAACGGTCGCACCAGTCGGCAAGGGCTCCGACGAGCCGGCCATCGGCGGCACGATCGACCTCCAGCGCTTCGAGGCCCGGAAAGCGGGCACGGGCTTCGGCGAGCCCGAGACCCGACCTGAGACCGAGCGCTGCGGCACGCTCGCAAAGGGCGACGATCCGGTGGGCGTTGGCCACGGTCTCGTAAAGCGCCAGCGGCGCGGTGCCGCCGGCTGCACTCGGCTCGTCCAAACCCGTGCGGCTCGCAAACGTGCTGGGACGAGCCCGGCCGGAACATTCCTCACGACGCTCGTTGGAGCGCCACGAACGGCCGAACCGCTCGCGAAGGATGCGGTCGGTCGAAAGGGTTGGAAGGCGGACCGCCATGATCCGAAAGGGCTGCGGGCGGCCGGGCTGCGGGCAGATGGATGCGGGAAGCGGCGGGCTCTTGAAAACGGCGGTCATGGGGGTTCCATTCGAGACAAAAGCTGGCCGGCCGGCCATTAGGAGATTTCTCGATGTCGATCCGGAAGACGGGGTGGCCGATCAGCCCGTCGTCACCGGATCCCGAGCCCAGTCTGCAGCCCAATTTGGAGCCGATGTCCGGAACCGTCGCCGCCGGCTCCGGCCCGATCCGAAGCCGGAAAGGCGCGGCGGTCGGCTCGGCTTGTCCGCCCTGGCGCAGGAGCAGCACCGGGACGGCGGCCTCGCGGGCGCGAAAATGCAGGCGGCGCGTGCCTTCGAGCGAGAGCCGGCCGGGATTGCCGCGGACTTCGAGGATGACCAGCGACAGCGAAGACGAGCGGGCCGCCTCCTCGCCGGCCCAGAGCGCCTGCTCCAGGCGGCCTGCTCTGACGAGCAGAAGAGCGCCGAGATCGAGCCCGTGAGAGAGCAGTCCCGGCAGATAGGGAAGGCCTGCCTCGGAAAAGGCGAGCCCGTCGCCGATCCAAAGCGCCGGGCGCCGGGCGGAGGCGCCAAGAAGGACGGCAAGCGAGAGGGCAAAGCCCGCGCCGCTGCCGGCGCCCCGCGTCTCGTCGACATGGATCTCGGTGAGACCATCGGCGGGAAACCCGCCCGACAGCGCCGCATCCGCCTCGCCGGCGCCGAGCGGGATCACCCGCCGCAAGCCGTGCCGCGCGAGCGACGACACCGGCTTTGCAAGCTCCGCCTCGACATGGGGGGAAGCCCTCGCAAGCGGCTCGCCCGAAGAAGAAATAGGTTCTTCGAGCCCATGGAGACGGGTTCCTTCGATGCGGGCGATACGCTCGCGCAGCATCCCGATCGCCCTCCCGCGCCCGCCGGCCTCCTCCGACCAGAGATCGACAGAGGTGAGAACGGGACCATGCGCCCTCGTCTTCCAGGCAGACGGGGATGCAGTATGCGGTTCGCAAACGCTCGTTCCGGCATCCCCTTGGGCACAGGGCTCTCGGGCGAAGGGCTCTCGGGCGAAGGGCATGGCTTTCTCCTTCGGCCACAGAGCGATCTGAGCCGTTCGGACCCCTCTTTCGAGAGGCGTTGTTCCTGATATGTTCACATGGATTCCAGAGGGCCCGCGGAGAGTCAAGCGGACTCTTTTCTATGACTATTTTCCTTTTATTCTCTTGAAAGTCGAATAGGAATGCGAATGGTGATTCAGGAAAGGACAGAGATCCTATGTCTGACATAAGGTAATCAGCCATGCTGGTTGCCGGTTTTCATCGCCGATGCAGGCTGAAACCCGCCGCCTTAAGCTTGAGATGCGGACGCCCGACAGGCCACCCAGCGCCTTCCGGGCGGATGACCTCGCAGCCGGCGATCCTCCGCCTATGTTCCCCGCAAGGCGGAAAAAGAGAGGCAATGGGCGTCGGCATGGCAAAATGGGATCAGAGCGGCGACTGGGGCCGACGGCTGGCGCCAAGCCTCGAGGAGATCGAGGCCCTCGCGCTCGAAGCCTATGCGAAACTGCCGCAGGCGTTCCGGGCCCTGTCGGGCGAAGTCCACTTCTACGTCGCCGAGTTTCCCGAGGATCAGGTGGTCGAGGAGATGGGGCTCGAAAGCGCCTTCGACATTCTCGGTCTCTTCGAGGGCCGACCGATCGGCGAGCAGGTGATCGGGGCGACCGGCGAGATGCCGAACCGCATCCATCTCTATCGCCGGCCGATGCTCGACTACTGGGCCGAGCACGAGGAAAGCCTCGGCTCGCTCGTCAGCCACGTCCTCATCCACGAGATCGGCCACCATTTCGGCCTTTCGGACGACGACATGGAGACGCTGGAAGCCGCGACCGACTGAGTCCGGACGTCCTTCAGCCGTGCAGGTCGAGGGACCAGAAGAGCATCATCGGCAGCGGCGTCCAGAGGCCGGCGGAAATGCCCGCTGCGCCCAGCGCCCGCGCCGTCCAGACATTGCATCCGGCGAGCGCGTTGAAGGCGCTCGTTCCTTCGAAGAAGCGATCGAAGGCGCCGTAGCCGGCACCTGAAATGGCGATCGGCGCGCCGTCCGCGCCGCGCGCAAGGCTCGCCTCGACAAAGCCGGCGAGCGCCATCAGCTCCCCGTTGCCGATGTCGAGCGCAACGACGCCGTCCGCCGCCGGATCGATCGCCCCGGTGAGTTCCACGTGAACGACCGAGCGGTCGAGCGTCAACGAGCGGACGAGCGGCTGCAGGCGGATGTCGGCGAGCGTCGGCGTTTCCAGATAGAAGCTTCGCCCACCCCAGCCGACGACGATATGGGCGACGTCCGTCCGCCCGATCGGCAGGCCCGCCTCTGCCAGAAAAGCGAAACTCCGGCGCATCTCGGGCGTCGCCGGCAGCGCGATGTCGGTGTGGATCGCGCTCGCGACGAGGAGAATACGGTGCTGCGCCTCCCCCGCTTCACCCGGCTCCCCGCTTTCGGAGGCGACCGGCCAGACCGGCACGATCATGCCGGCGAGAAGGAGGGCGGCCAGCCCGGCAAGCCCGCCCGCACACCAGCGCAAAAGAGCTCGGACGCGCCTCACGCGGAGATAAGCCGGCTCAATGATCGCCGAGCGTCATCGTGGAATCGTAGGACTGCCCGTAGAGTTCCTTCACCACCGCCTGCCCGCAGCGCATGACGTTTGCGCCCGCGTCGAAGGCATAGGTCGGGCTGCCATGCAGCTCCCATCCCTTGTCGAGGGCAGCCGAAACCTTGTGGCAGAAGCTGGAATCGTCGGGTCCGCTCAGGAAACGATAGAGTTTCATGGCTCTCTCCTCGTGGAAAATGTTTCGATCGCCTCGGCGAGCGCGACGATGCGCTCCGCCGCGGCAAGATGCAGACGCTCGACCATCCGCCCGTCGATGCCGACGACGCCTCTGCCCGCATTTTCAGGCAAACCGAAGGCGGCGATGATCGCGCGCGCCTCCCTCGTCTCGGCCGCCGAGGGCGCGAAGGCGTGGTTCGCAGGCTCGATCTGCGACGGGTGGATCAGCGTCTTGCCGTCGAAGCCCATTGCGCGGGCGGCCGCGCACTCCGCCGCAAGGCCCTCTGCGTCACGGTAGTCGTTGAAGACGCCGTCGAGCACGGCGAGCCCTTCGGCCTTCGCCGCCAGCACGATCCGCATCAGCCAAGGCACGAGCTCCGGCCGCCCCGGCGAAGGCCGAAGTCCGGTCGCCGCGACGATATCGTTCGGGCCGACGACGAGCGCTTCGAGCCGCGCCGAGGACCTTGCGATCTCCTCGGCGGCAAGGATCCCCTTCGGCGTCTCGATCATCGCCCAGAGCCGCAAGTCCGCCGGGGCGTCCGTCTCCGCCAGCGCCTCGGCGACGAGCGAAACGTCCTGGACGCTCTCCACCTTCGGCAGAAGGATCGCCCCGACGCCCCCGCGGGACGGATCGGCCGCTCCCCGCGCCATCAGGAAATCCTCCGTGCCGAAGGGCCCGGAAAAGGCGTTGATCCGCACGATGCGCCGCGCGCCGCGCGGCCCCGCACGCAAGCCGGCGAGGTGATCGCGCAGGTCCTCGCGGGCGCGCTCCTTCGCCTCGGGCGCAACGGAATCCTCGAGGTCGAAAAGGAGCGCGTCGGCGCCGAGACCGGACGACTTCGCGAGCGCGCGGTTCGACGCGGCAGGCACGAAAAGGGCGGAGCGGAGCGAACGGGTCGGTGCCATCCGCTCTCTTTGACGGCTGGCGTCGCCCTCGGCAAGGCCGTCCGATGCGCCGCGCCACCGTCCGCCTTGCGACGGCCCCCACGAATGGCTTACGAACGGGAGAACATCAGGAGGCAGACCCATGCAGAAATTCGACCGCCTGACGGGCGTCGCCGCGCCCATGCCGATCGTCAACATCGACACCGATATGATCATCCCGAAGGACTACCTGAAGACGATCCGGCGCACGGGCCTCGGCAAGGGCCTCTTCGCCGAACTGCGCTACAGGGAAGACGGCTCGGAAAATCCCGATTTCGTCCTCAACAAGCCGGCCTACAGCCGAGCGGAAATCCTCGTCGTCGGCGACAATTTCGGCTGCGGATCGAGCCGGGAGCACGCCCCCTGGGCGCTTCTCGACTACGGCATCCGCTGCGTCATCTCGACCTCGTTCGCCGACATCTTCTACAACAACTGCTTCAAGAACGGCATCCTGCCCGTCACCGTGACGCCGGAACAGCTCGCCCTCCTCATGGACGACGCCGAACGCGGCGCCAACGCCCGCATCTCCGTCGACCTCGAAACCCAGGAGATCAAGGGCCCCGACGGCGGCACGATCCGCTTCGACATCGACCCCTTCCGCAAGCACTGCCTCCTCAACGGCCTCGACGACATCGGCCTGACGATGGAGAAGGAGGAGAGCATCCGCGGCTTCGAGGCAAGGCTCGCGGGGACGCGACCCTGGGCGTGAGGGCTGTCAGGCGCACACCTCCGCGACATCCTCACACGCATCGTTTCCTTGCGGACATCGAGGCTTCCGGCCTACCTTGGAATGGTTCGAGGTCGCCGTGACCGTCGACGCAGCCGGCGATAGCGCCGCGATCCGAGGATGGGCCTGATGTGCAAGATGTTCGCCGGGATCCCGATCGAGAATTACGAAAGCGAGACGCGCTCTCTGCGGCTTGGCGGGCATGCGACGTCGATCCGGCTCGAAGTCGCCTACTGGCATCTGCTGGAAGAACTCGCGAGTGCCGAGAAGATGCCGCTCGCGCGTTTCCTGACGACGCTTTATGTCGAGGTGCTCGATCTCCACGGCGAGGTGCGCAACTTCGCCTCGCTGCTGCGCTGCGCCTGTCTTCTCCATCTCGAGCGCGTGGTCGATGCGGCCGCCGTTCGGACGGAACCGCAGCCGCAGCGCGCAATGGCGCAGCTCAGCCTCGTGCGCTGAAGGCGGCTCATCAGGCCGCAGGAGGCGGAGCGACTCACTCTGAGCCCGTCGACCGGAAAACGGTAGTCGTATCATGATACTACCCGCTGAGCTTGGAGCGTCTCTAATCTCGTTTCCATAAGAACGGCGCCCGCCTCGTGCGGAGGGCCGCGGTGGAGGAAACGATGAGGACGCGCCGTCGCGCGCTCCCTTCCACGCGACCATCCTTCAAGACGTCGTCCGTTCGAACCGTGGGCCCCAGACAGCTTGCGGCCCGAGTGATCAGGCCGGACGATGCTTCGTCCGCGCCACGGCATGGCCGGCCGCACGAGCGGCAGCCGGCGGACAGAAAGAGCAAGACGCGTGGCGAAAGCGATCCATACGATGATCCGGGTCCTCGACGAGGCCCGTTCGGTGACATTCTACAGCCAAGCCTTCGGGCTCGAGATCGCCGACCGGCTCGATTTCGATGGCTTCACGCTCGTCTACATGTCGAACGAGGAGAGCGGCTTCGAGCTGGAGCTGACCGTCAACAAGGGTCAGGAGACGCCTTACGACATCGGCAACGGCTACGGCCATCTCGCCTTTTCCGTCGGCAATCTCGACGCCGAGCACAAGCGCTTCGTCGAGCGCGGTCTCAACCCGAAGGACATCAAGGACTTCATGCGAGACGGCGCGCTGCTCGCCCGCTTCTTCTTCGTGGAAGACCCGGATGGCTACAAGATCGAGGTGCTCCAGCGGCACGGCCGATACCAATAGACTGCCTGACCCCGCTTCTGGGAGGCGGCGGGGACATTCGAGAAAAAGACAACACGACGTGGGGAGGAAACCAGAGATGAACGACAGCAAGACGATCGCTTCCGGCGGGTCGAACGGCCTTTCGCGCCGACACTTCCTGAAGGCCGGCGGCGCGGGGCTTCTCGCGATGCAGGTGCTGCCCGGCGGCACCATCATGGGCACTGCCTGGGCGTCCGAGCCGACGGCGCTGAAGCCGGAAAGCTTCAAGACGCTCGTGCAGATGTCGCGCGACACCTATCCGCACGACGCGCTGGAGGACAAGTACTACGCCACTGCCGTCGAGATCCTCGACAAGGCCGGCAAGGAAGACGCGGAAGCCCTGGCCATGCTCGAGAAGGGCGTCGCCGATCTCGATGCCACCGCCGGTGCCGGCGGCTATGCGGGCCTTGCCGACGAGGCGGCGCGCGTCAAGATGCTCGAATCCATGAGCGCCGATCCCTTCTTTCAGAAGGTGCGCGGCAATCTCGTCGTGGGCCTCTACAACCAGAAAGAGCTCTGGGCGGCGTGGGGCTACGAGGGCGAGGTCGCCTCGCGAGGCGGCTACATCGAGAACGGCTTCGACGACATCACCTGGTTGACCTGAGCGCATCGGTTCGGCGCCGGTTTCGGCGCGGAATGCTCTCACGATCGCCCCAACCCAATTGACGACGCGCGGACCGCCGGGAGGAAACGGCACAAGGCTCCAGCGCTCGCGGAGGAGAAGACAATGGCAGCACCCTACGCACTCGACGACGCAACTGTGTTCGTCATCGTCGGCTCCGGCGCCGGCGGCGGAACGCTCGGCACCCAGCTCGCCCTCAAGGGCATCGACACCGTGATCCTCGAAGCCGGCTCGCGGCACGAGACCTGGGACTTCATCCAGGACGAATGGCCGAGCTTTTCGCAGCTCGCCTGGACCGACAAGCGCATGACTTCGGGCGATTGGCGCGTCGCCAAGGATTTCCCGAACCTGCCGGCCTGGATCGTCAAGGCCGTCGGCGGCTCGACCACACACTGGGCCGGCGCCTCGCTGCGCTTCCAAGACCATGAATTCAAGACGAAGACGACCTACGGCGAGCTCGCCGGGGCGAACCTCCTCGACTGGCCGGTCGACTCCGCGGAAATGGACCCCTGGTACACGATGGCGGAAGACCGGATGGGCGTGACCACGACCAACGGCATCCCCGGCCTTCCCGGCAACAACAATTACAAGGTGCTGGAAGCGGGCGCCAAGAAGCTCGGCTACAAGGAGGTCTCGACGGGGCGAATGGCGATCAACTCGCAGCCGCGCGACGACCGCGGCTCGTGCCTGCAGATGGGCTTCTGCTTCCAGGGCTGCGCATCCGGCGCAAAATGGTCGACCCTCGTCGCCGAGATTCCGAAGGGCGAGGCGACCGGCAAGCTCGAGGTGCGACCCGACTGCCAGGTTCTGCGCATCGAGCACGACGACGCCGGCAAGGTGACGGGCGTCGTCTATGCCGATAAGGACGGCAAGGAACAGCGCCAGAGCGCCCGCGGCGTCGCCGTCGCCGGCAACTCGATCGAGAGCCCGCGCCTCCTCCTCAACTCGCACTCGTCGAAATTCCCCGACGGCCTCGCGAACTCCTCCGGCCAGGTCGGCAAGAACTACATGCGCCACACGACCGGATCGGTCTATGGCATCTTCGACAAGCCGGTTCATATGTACCGCGGCACGACCATGGCCGGCATCGTTCGCGACGAGGCCAGGCACGACACGTCGCGCGGCTTTGCCGGCGGCTACGAGCTGGAGACGCTGTCGCTCGGCATCCCCTTCATGGCCGCCTTCCTCAATCCCGGCGGCTGGGGCCGACAGTTCGCGTCCGACATGGACGAGTACAAGAACATGGCCGGCTTGTGGATCGTCGGCGAGGACATGCCGCGCGAGGAGAACCGCATCACGCTCCACGGCACCGAGAAGGACAAGTTCGGCATGCCGATCGCCTCGGTCCATTTCGACGACCACGAGAACGACACGGCGATGCGCAACCACGCCTTCAAGCAGGGCGCGGCGATCTACGACGCGGTCGGTGCCATCCGCACCATCGAGACCCCGCCTTATCCCTCGACCCACAACATGGGCACCAACCGCATGAGCGAGCGGGCGGAGGACGGCGTCGTCAACCGCTTCGGCCAGACGCACGACATACAGAACCTCTTCGTCTCCGACGGCTCGCAGTTCACGACGGGCGCGGCAGAGAACCCGACGCTGACGATCGTGGCGCTGGCCTTGCGGCAGGCCGATCACATCGCGGGACGGATGGCAAAGGGCGAGCTGTAGAATCCGACGACCGAGGATTTCCGCAGCGATGAATTGTCAACAATAGAAGCCTGCCTCGCGACAGGCTTTTATTGTTTAATGGGATGCGCGCCTATTTTGCTTTGCACTGGTTGCACTGTTCCTTACCGGCCGGTCTTTCGTTGCCCTTCGTCCATCGCGCGTCGGGATAGTTGTTGAGGCTGCACGAGGTCTCCCAATGATAAGTGTCGCCGGAATCTTTGTAGTAGTAGGGCGCCTTGGGTGTCGACATGGAATCATCTCCGGTTTCAATACAGCCGGAGATTTAGCGATTGCGCTTGGGAATGCAATCAAAAAGAGAAACGATGCGGCCTTCAGTAAGGCGTCCCGCCCTCACGCCCCGCCTTCATCGCCCTTGCATACCATTCTAGCTCGTCGAGGAACTTCCCGGCCGCTCTGACGAGCCATTCCCCGTCCTTCAGCACCCCTGCTTCGTCGAAGAGCTTGCCGATCTCCGGGATCGGCAGCAGCGAGGGGATCGAGACCATGCCCTGCTCGGGCAGCGTCATGCGAAGCTGCATGGCGGCGCGCACGCCGCCGTAGCGGCCGGCCGAGTAGCAGGCGATGCCTGCCGGGCGCCAGAAGAACTCCTCGAGAAAATGGTCCATCAGGTTCTTGAGGGCTGGCGGAATGCCGTGATTGTATTCGCCCGAGACAATGAGGATCGCGTCCGCCTTTCGGAAGGTCTCGGCCACCTCCGCCATCCCGCCGGGCGCCTCGCCCTCGGCATAGTAAGCAAAGCGCTTTTCCAGAAGCGGAAATGGATGCTCGATCGGATCGACGAGCGTCGCCGCATGGCCCCGGGCCTCGATCGTCGAGACCAGCCAGCGGGCAGCCCGGATGCCGAGACGGTCGGGGCGGACGGAGCCGTAGACGACGGCGATGGAGAGGGTCATGGGGCTATGGTCCTTGCCGGTTTCGCAAGGAAGCTATTGGTTTGATCGACGGGAACAAGGGACGATCTCTGCAAGTCCTGATCGCGGATCGCCGTCAACGGTCTTGCTGCCATTCGTCCAGATGCTGCCTCATCCCCTGCCATGGCGTCATCCTGCGCCGCGTCCCGAAACTCCAGGGTCGGAACTCAGGATGCGACGTTCGCGGGCCGTCGACATCGGCGCTCGGATTCTTGCGGCGTGTGCTTACTGGAACTGGATGCTTGGGACGGTGCCCGAGCATGACGACGGTGGGGTGGGGCTGGATCGTCCGTAGGAGCCAAGGCTGCAGGCCTTTTCAGAAACGTCATGTTCGGGCCCTGTCCCGAGCATGCAGGAAACCGGGCTCCGACCTGAATCGGAAAGCCCGCGAGATTCTCAGCGCCTACGGGACAAAGTCCGAGTATGACGGTCGTGCATTCGGCCCCCCGCCCATCTCGATTGTGTCCGTACCTAATACGAAGCATCCCTCACGGCAGCGGGATGAACTCCGCATCGTCGCCCGGCGGCAGATGGAAGCGGCCCTTCTCGAAGTCCGCCGTCCGCCAGGCCTCCTTCGCCGCCTCGATCTTCTCCTTGGAGGAGGCGACGAAGTTCCACCAGATGTGGCGCGGCCCTTCCAGCGTGTCGCCGCCGAGCAGCATCAACCGCGCTCCGGCCGCCCCCGCCGTTACGGTGATGGCGTCGCCCGGCCGGAACACCATCATGCGCCCGGCCTCGAAGGTCTCGCCGGCGATCTCGGCGGCTCCCTCGCCGATGTAGACGCCGCGGTCCTCGTGCCCGTCGGGGAGCGGCAGCCGGGCGCCCGGCTGGAGCTGCGCATCGGCATAGAACATCTGCGAGAACGTCTTCACCGGCGCCCGCTCCCCATAGGCTGTGCCGAGGATGAGACGGACGGTCTTGCCCTCTCCTTCCAGAACCGGAAGTTCCGCCGCGCCGCGATGCTCGAAGGATGCGTCGCGACCCTCGTCGGCCTCGGGCAGCGCCACCCAGGTCTGGATGCCGGAAAGGCGATGGCGCGTCGCCCTCGTTTCGGAACCGGTCCGTTCGGAATGAGTGACGCCGCTGCCGGCGATCATCCAGTTCACGTCGCCGGGCACGATCGTCTGATCGGCGCCGGTCGAATCACGGTGCCGAAACGATCCCTCCAGCAAATAGGTGACCGTCGCGAGGCCGATATGGGGATGCGGGCGCACGTCGATGCCGCCCTCGGTCAGAAACTCCACCGGCCCCATCTGGTCGAAGAAGATGAAGGGGCCGACCATCTGCCTTTTCGGCGCGGGCAGCGCGCGCCGCACCGAAAAGCCGCCGAGATCGCGGGCGCGCGGGATGATCAGCGTTTCGATGGCGTCGAGGCCGCCGGCCTTCGCACCGGAGGCGGGGCAATGCGGTTCGAGGGCGGGATTCCAGCTCATGTCGGTATGCCCCTTCTCGGGAGGAGTGTTGACGGATCGCCTCAGCGTTTCAGGACGTCGGCCCATTCCGGATGCCTGGCGAACTGGGCGTTTGCGAAAGGGCAGAGGGGCATGATCGTCTTGCCGGCGGCTCGCGCATCCTCCACGGCGCGCGTGACGAGACGAAGACCCGCCCCCTGTCCCCGGAAAGCGTCGGGCACCTCGGTGTGATCGATGATGATCATCGAGGAGCCGGCCTTCGAGAACGTCATTTCGGCGATCGCGCCGCCGGGTCCGCGCAGGACGTAGCGGCCCTTGGATTGCGTGTCCTCGCGCTCGATCTCGGGCGTCTCGCTCACATCGCCATCCTGTCTTCGACGGCAGGGGCTTGCGCCTCCGCGCGGGTGGCACCGGCGAGGAGCTGCGCCGCAGCAAGGAGTTCGTCCTGCCGGA
>JACMIV010000388.1 GCA_014380965.1 Rhizobiaceae bacterium
CGGGATCGGGAATGCCGGCGGTGTCCATATGGTCGTCGATGACGCTCTCGGACACGGCGTCGGCGGAAAGCTCTCCTGCCTCGATCTTCACGGCGATCCGGCGCATGGCCCGCGCCATCTCCTCGCGCGCGCCGTAGTTGAAGGCGATAACGAGCGTCGTCGAATCATTGTGGCGCGTCAGGTTCTCGGCCTCTTCGAGCAACGACAGGATGTCGGACTTGAGGTTCTCGCGCGCGCCGATGATGCGCACGCGCACGCCCTCCTTATGGAGGTCGGCGAGGTCGCGGCGGATGAAGAGCTTCAGAAGGCCCATCAGCTCGTCCACCTCCTCGGCCGGACGGCGCCAATTCTCAGATGAGAAGGCGAACAGCGTGAGGTAGCGGATTCCCGCCTCGCCGGCAGTTCGAACGGCTTCGCGCACGGCTTCGACGCCCCGGCGGTGGCCCATGGAGCGCGGCAGGCCTCGCGCCTTCGCCCAGCGGCCATTGCCGTCCATGATGATGGCGACGTGTTGGGGTAGCCGCACCGCTCGTCCTCTCTCGCTGACCGAAGGCTGCAAGACTGCCGCAAGACCTTTGCGCACAGCCTAGACCTGCATGATTTCGGCTTCCTTAGCCGACAGGGTCCTGTCGATCTCCGAAATCGTCTCGTCGGTCATCTTCTGGACGCGCTCGGACATCTGCCGCGAGTCATCCTGTCCGATATCGCCGTCCTTCTCCATCTTTTTCAAGCTGTCCATGCCGTCCCGGCGGACGTGGCGGGCGGCGATCCGGGCATTTTCGCCATAGGTGTGGGCGACCTTCACGAGTTCCTTGCGCCGCTGCTCGTTCAGCTCTGGGAGCGGAATGCGCAGCGTGGTGCCGTCCGTGATCGGATTGAGACCGAGATGGCTGTCGCGGATCGCGCGCTCGACCTTGCCCACCATCGACTTGTCCCAGACCGAAACCGACAGCATCCGCGGCTCGGGGATCGACACGTTTGCGACCTGGTTCAGCGGCGTCGACGCCCCGTAGGCGTCGACCATGATCGGATCGAGTAGTGTCGCGGAGGCCCGTCCGGTGCGAAGGCCGCCGAGATCGTGCTGGAGGGCGTTGATCGCCCCGTCCATGCGTCGCTTCAGCTCGTTGAAATCGAAAGCCGCCATGGGGTTTCCTCGTTCGGTCTCGTCCGTCTGTGGATGGAGCCGTCTCAGTCGGTGACGATGGTGGCGCGCCCTGCCCCGGAGAGGATCCGGGCGAACTCGCCCTTCTCGTGGATCGAGAAGACGACGATGGGAATGTGGTTCTCGCGCGAAAGCGCGACGGCGGCGATATCCATGACGGCCAAGCCCTTCTGGAGGACTTCGTCATGCGTCAGCCGGTCGAAGCGCGTTGCATCGGGATGGAGCTTCGGATCAGCGCTGTAGATTCCGTCGACCTGCGTGCCCTTGAAGAGAGCGGCCGCGCCCATTTCCGCAGCCCGGAGCGCCGCGGCAGAATCGGTCGTGAAGAACGGATTTCCCGTTCCGCCGGCGAAGATCACGACGCGCCCCGCCTGCGCATGGGCGAGCGCGACGCGCTGAGAGAAGCTCTCGCAGATCTCGGGCATGGCGATGGCGGAGAGGACGATGGCTTCGATGCCGATCTTGAGAAGCGAGGTGCGCAGCGCGAGCGCGTTGATGACGGTCGCCAGCATCCCCATGTGGTCGCCGGTGACCCGGTCGCCGCCCTTTGACGCGACCGCGACGCCGCGGAAGATGTTGCCGCCGCCGATGACGACCGAAATTTCGGTCCCGAGCGCCCTCGCTTCGGCGATGTCGCCGGCAATCCTGTCGACCACCGTTACGTCTATGCCGAAGCCTTGGCTGCCCATCAGCGCTTCGCCCGAGACCTTCAGGAGCACGCGCTTGTACCGGATATCAGCCGCCATCGATGTCACCCAATTTCAATGCCGGCTTGCGATACAATAAGGGCGTCCGCTTGTCACGCGGACGCCCTTGCGGTCTGTCGACAGTTTCAGCGCAGCTTACTTCTTGCCGGCGGCAGCGGCGACTTCGGCAGCGAAATCGCTCTTCTCCCGCTCGATCCCCTCGCCGAGGGCGAAGCGAACGAAGCCGGTGATCGTCGCCGGCGCGCCGAAATCTTTCTCCGCCTCCTTCAGTGCCTTCTCCACGGTGAGGTCGGGATTGATGACGAAGGCCTGGCTGAGGAGGACGACCTCCTCGTAGAACTTGCGCATCCGACCCTCGACCATCTTCTCGATGATCGCATCCGGCTTGCCCGACTCGCGCGCCTGCTCGATGAAGATCGCCTTCTCGCGCTCGGCGACGGCCTGATCGACGTCGGCAGCGTTCAGCGCGAGCGGGTTGGTCGCCGCGACATGCATTGCGACCTGGCGGCCGAAGGCGAGTAGCGCCGTCATGTCGCCTGCGGATTCGAGCGCGACGAGGACGCCCATCTTGCCGAGACCGTCCGCGACCTGGTTGTGAATGTAGGTCGCGACAACGCCGTCCGAGACGGTGAGCGTGGCGGAGCGGCGCAGCGTCATGTTCTCGCCGATCGTGCCGACGGCTTCGGTGATCGTTTCGGCGACGGTCTTCGACGTGCCGGTATACGTGGCGCTGGCGACGGCGTCGACCGTCCCGTCGGTCGCAAGGCCAACCTCGGCAACGGTACGCACGATCGTTTGGAACGCCTCGTTGCGGGCGACGAAGTCGGTCTCGGAGTTCACCTCGACGACGATCGCCTTCGTTCCGGCGGACGCGGCGCCGATAAGGCCTTCGGCGGCCGTGCGGCTGGACTTCTTGTCGGCCTTGGAGATGCCCTTGGCGCGCAGCCAGTCGACCGCGGCCTCCATGTCGCCGCTCGTCTCGGAGAGTGCGGTCTTGCAGTCCATCATGCCTGCGCCGGATTTCTCACGCAGCTCTTTTACCATCGCGGCGGTAACGGTCATCGATCAGCCTCTTGGAATTGAAAACGGCGCACCCTTGTCGCGACAGGTCCGTCGCGCCGAGCAGAGGTGGGCCATAAATGTGACGGCGCGATTACGCCGTCACCTGGAAAACGCGGACATCGGTCCTGACGGCCCGACGTCGCAGGAAATCGGTCCGGCCGACGAGCCGGACCATGTCGCGTCAAGCAGCCGGCTGTACCGCTTCGACCGCGGCAGCCTCAGGCTCGACCTCAAGGGTCTCAGGCTCGCCCGCTGCGGATGACTGCTCCGGCATCGCCGGCTCTTCCTCCACGATCTCCTCGACCGGCGCCTCTTCCATCGCGCCGATGTCGACGCCCATGGCGCCGGCTTGGCGGCCGATGCCGTCGAGCGCGGCCTTGGCGATGAGGTCGCAGTAGAGCGTGATCGCGCGCGCCGCGTCGTCATTGCCCGGAATCGGGAAGTCGATCGGATGCGGATTGCAGTTGGAATCGACGACGGCGACGACCGGAATGTGGAGGCGCTTTGCTTCCTCGATCGCGATCGCTTCCTTGTTGGTGTCGATGATGAAGATCATGTCCGGCACGCCGCCCATGTCCTTGATGCCGCCGAGCGCGCGGTCGAGCTTGTCGCGCTCGCGCTGGAGCGTCAGGCGCTCCTTCTTGGTAAAGCCATGGGCCTCGCCGGCCAGCATCTCGTCGAGCTTGCGCAGGCGCTGGATGGAATTCGAAATCGTCTTCCAATTGGTCAGCATGCCGCCGAGCCAGCGTGCGTTGACGTAGTACTGGGCCGAGCGCTGGGCCGCGTCCGCGACGATCTCGGATGCCTGGCGCTTGGTGCCGACGAAGAGCACGCGGCCGCCGCGGGCGACGGTGTCGCTGACCGCCTTCAGCGCCGTGTGCAGCAGCGGCACGGTCTGGGCGAGATCGAGGATGTGGATGTTGTTGCGCGATCCGAAGATGAAGGGCGCCATCTTCGGGTTCCAGCGGTGGGTCTGGTGGCCGAAGTGGACGCCGGCTTCGAGAAGCTGACGCATGGAGTAGTCGGGCAGTGCCATCGGGGTAAAGTCCTTTTACCGGTTGAGCCTCCACGGAAAAGAAGCAGCCGCAAGGCTGCCACCGGGAAGGGATCATTCGGCCGAGGAGTCGACCGGTACATCCCGAATTCCGTGTGTGGAATGGCCGCGCGATACACCATCGTCACGTAAAGGGCAAGATCGGTCGCGCAGACCTCGCCTCTGTTCAGCTTGCTCTACCGGCAGGCCGTGCCGTCGAAGAGGTCGAGGCGGCTCAGGACGCCCTCGAACGCATAGGTGCCGAAGTCGAGCGTCAGCTCGTCCGAGACGCCGTTCTCGTAGAGACGGTAGCTCGTCTGGAACACCGGCATGCCGTCCGGGTCGCTGTCGCTGTTGTAGTAGGATTCGCTGATCCGCCAGGACTGGAGGCCCGACAGGCGCCCCCCGATGTCGGGCGCTACCGCC
>JACMIV010000389.1 GCA_014380965.1 Rhizobiaceae bacterium
CGAGCGCCGTCGCCACGAGGAGATGTCGGCCGGCGAAGCCGACGCCGCCCTTCGCCGCGGCGAGGCCGAGGCCCAGTCCTTCGTCGTCGAGAGCCTCGCCGGCGGCCTCGGTCGTCTCGCCTCCGGCGATCTCGGCTTCCGCCTGTCGAAGCCTTTCGCGCCTTCCTACGAGACGCTGCGCCGCGATTTCAACGAAGCGATGAGCACGGTCGAGACTGCGCTCCGCACCATCCTCGGCACCGCCGAAGCCATCCGCAACGGCTCCGACGAGATCAGCGTCGCGGCGAACGACCTGTCGAGCCGGACCGAGCAGCAGGCGGCGAGCCTCGAGGAGACCTCCGTCGCCGTCGAGGAGATCGCGCTTGCCGTGAAGAAGACCGCCGAGCGGGCGGGCCAGGCGCAGACGGTCGTCACCGCCTCCAAACAGGACGCCGAGCGCTCGGGCGAGATCGTCCGCCATGCCGTCGCGGCGATGGACCAGATCTCGCAATCCTCCGACAAGGTCGGCAAGATCATCGGCGTGATCGACGAGATCGCCTTTCAGACGAACCTCCTCGCCCTCAATGCCGGTGTCGAGGCGGCGCGCGCCGGCGAAGCCGGTCGGGGCTTTGCGGTCGTCGCGCAGGAGGTTCGCGGACTCGCGCAAAGATCCGCGGAAGCCGCCAAGGAGATCAAGAACCTCATCTCGACGTCGGGCGCGCAGGTCGAGCAGGGGGTCGCTCTCGTCGGGCAGACCGGCGAGGCGCTCGACCGGATCGCCGCGCAGGTCCTCGACCTCAACCAGCTCATCGGGGAGATCTCGGCCTCCGCCAGGGAACAGTCGACCGGGCTCGGCGAGGTCAACGTCTCCGTCAAGCAGATGGACCTCATGACCCAGCAGAACGCCGCCATGGTCGAGCAGTCGGCCGCGGCGACGAAGAACCTCAGCGACGAGGCGGAGGACCTCTTGTCGGCCGTTGCCCGCTTCAAGGTCACGCAGGCCGGGCAAGGCGAGAGGCTGGCGCGCGCAGCCTGATGGGGGGCGACGGCGATCGCCGGAGCCGGACGACCCTCGGCTGAGGGAGGCCAAAACCTACGCCGGCTTATCAAAACTCTGTGCGCTGTAACTTTGAACCCCAGACGATTGAGGGGTGATCACATTGGGCGGGCCGCGCTGCCGGATCATGAGGCCTCGTCCTGTCCATTTCGTCATCCCGGGCTTGACCCGGGATCCATTCCAAACCGTCGAACATGACAGAGTCAGCGGGCCCGGACGCCTTTGTCCTGATCCGAACTGTCTGCGGCGACGGCCTCGGCATGGATCTCGGGTCAACCCGGGATGACGATCGCGGCGGATAAGACTGAACTCGGTCGCCGCTGCCAATTGGCCAGAAACCGCATTGAGGCCGGCGTGGCGATCGAACGTCTCGGCCAGACAGGGCAATTCGGTCGGCCTCGAACCGTCTCACCCCCCCAGGGGCACGAGATTGGCAGCGAATTGACGGGTGCATTGCTCCCACGAAAATCCTTCCGCAAAAGCCCGGCAGCTTCCTCGATCGATGGCGAGGGCTTCCAGCGCCGCCGCCCTCAGATCCTCGGACAGGACGCCTTCCGGGCGTCCTCCGATGATGTCGATCGGCCCCGGCACCGGAAATGCCGCCACCGGCGTTCCGCAGGCGAGAGCCTCCAGCACGACGAGACCGAAGGTCTCGAAGCGCGAGGGAAAGACGAAGACGTCGGCTGCCGAGAAATGCCGGGCCAGATCCTCGCCGTGCCGGTAGCCGAGAAAATGCACGTTCGGAAAATCCCGGCGGTGTTCGGCCATCGCCGGGCCGTCGCCGACGACGACCTTCGAGCCGGGCAGATCGAGCTCGAAGAAGCGGGCGAGGTTCTTTTCCGTCGAGACGCGGCCGACATAGAGGAAGATCGGGCGCGGCAGCCCGAGAAAGTCGGCGTCGAAGGTCGGATCGTCGCGGTGCGGGCGAAAGAGCGACGTGTCGACCGCGCGTCCCCAGCGCCGGACGTTGGCAAAGCCGCGGGCGGACAGTTGCCGCTCCAGCGTCTCGGTCTGGACCATGAAGCCCGAGCCCGCATTGTGGAACCAGCGCTGCAGCGCATAGGCGGGTGCAGGGCTGATCCCGAGCCGCATCTGGAAATAGTCGCCGAAGCGGGTGTGGAAGGAGGTCGTGAAGGGGATGCCGCGCCCGACGCAGTAGTGCCGCGCGGCGAGCCCGATCGGACCTTCGACGGGGATGTGGATGGCATCGGGCCGAAACGCCTCGATCATGTCGCCGAGCCTGCGTCCGAAGGTGACAGCGAGCCGTACCTCCGGGTAGCCTGGAGCTGGAAGAGTACGCGGGAAACGGTCTGGGCCAATGATCTCGACTTCGTGCCCCATGGCCGCAAGATGCCGGGCGGTCGTCTCGAAAACGCGGACGACGCCGTTGATCTGCGGCCGCCAGGCGTCCGTCGCGATGAGGATGCGCATCGAATTTCCTTGCACTGGCCTTCGAGAATTGGTTTCGCGTTCTACATCGCGGTATCACCGCGGACAAAGGCCGATGTGCGGGCGCTGCCGCGGGCCGGGGAATAGGGTTTGGGTCCTGTCATGAGAATCATCGTCCTCGGTGGTGACGGCTTTTGCGGATGGCCGACATCCTTGCATCTCGCGGCTCAGGGACACGAGGTGACCATCGTCGACAATCTCGTGCGGCGCGAGACGGACATCGAGCTCGGTGCCTCCAGCCTCACGCCGATCCTCTCGATCGAGGAGCGCCTCGCCGCCTGGCGCGAGACGCGCAACACGCCGATCGACTTCGTCAAGCTCGATGTCGCCAAGGACTACGACGCGCTGGAAGAGCTTTTCCGCGACATCCGGCCGGACACGATCGTCCACTTCGCCGAACAGCGCGCCGCGCCCTACTCCATGAAGTCGCCGCGCCACAAGCGCTACACCGTCGACAACAACGTCAACGCCACGAATTCGGTGCTCTGCGCCATGGTCGAGGCCTGTCCGGACGCCCACCTCGTCCATCTCGGCACGATGGGCGTCTACGGCTACGGCAAGACGAAGGGCATGCGCATTCCGGAAGGATACATCGACGCGACGCTGCGCTCGGGCGACGTCTCGGCCAATGTCGAGATCCTCTATCCCGTCGATCCCGGCTCGATCTACCACATGACGAAGACGCTCGATCAGCTCCTCTTCATGTACTACGCCAAGAACGACGGCCTGAAGATCACCGATCTCCACCAGGGCATCGTCTGGGGCACGACGACGCCCGAGACCGATCTCGACGAACGCCTCGTCAACCGCTTCGACTACGACGGCGACTACGGCACCGTGCTGAACCGCTTCCTGATGCAGGCGGCGATCGGCCATCCCCTCACGGTCCACGGCACCGGCGGCCAGACGCGCGCGTTCATCCACATCCGCGACACCGTGCGCTGCGTCGAGCGGGCGGCCGCGTCGCCGCCGGGGCGCGGCGGCCGGGTGCGGATAATGAACCAGATGACCGAGACCCACCCGATCCCCGATCGCGCGGATCTCATCGCGGGGATGACCGGCGTGACCGTCGAGCGCATGGACAACCCGCGCAAGGAAGCGCCCGAGAACGACCTCGTCGTCGTCAACGACACGCTGATCGGCCTCGGCCTCGAGCCGACGAAGCTTTCCGACGGGCTGATGACGGAGGTCGTCGAGATCGCCCGGCGCTACTCCGACCGCTGCGACCGTTCCAAGATCGTCTCCGTCAGCCGCTGGGTGAGGCCCGTCGCGGCGGAGTAGAGAAGGCGAACGGGCGGGACGGAAGCCGACGCTCCACCTCAACCTTCGCGGCGGCCGCGCTATTTCGCCCCACAGTACGCTTGCCCAGGGAGCCTCCATGTCCGACGCCCGCCCCCCTTTCCCGCCCTTCACCGCCGAGACGGCCGCCGAGAAGGTGCGCAAGGCCGAGGACGCCTGGAACCGGCAGGACCCCGTGGCGGTCTCGCTCGCCTATACCGAGGACAGCCGCTGGCGCAACCGCTCGGAGTTCTTCTCCGGCCGGCCCGCGATCGTCGATTTCCTCGAGCGCAAGTGGGAGAAGGAGCGCGAGTACAGGCTGATCAAGACGCTCTGGGCCTTCCACGACGACCGCATCGCGGTGCGCTTCGCCTACGAGTTCCACGATGCGTCCGGCCAATGGTTCCGCGCCTACGGCAACGAGAACTGGGCATTCGACGAGCGCGGCCTGATGCGACGCCGTGAGGCATCGATCAACGATCTTGCGATTGCCGAGAGCGAGCGGCTCTTCCACTGGGAGCCCGGCGTCAGGCCCGCAGATCATCCGGGGCTCCCCGAACTCGATCTTTGAGAGAGCGGGCCCTCGCGCGCCGGGGTCCGCTCGAAGCCTCCGGGATGGTCCCCCGGTCTTGTATCCGCGATCGAAAAGCGTACATCGCCGGTCGGTCATGGTACGCGCGTCGATCAGAGCGCCGCTTCGACCGATGCTCCACGTCCCGAAGGATCTTCCTTGCGCCGGCACGTTCTGTCCTCCTCGACGCTGCCGGCGACCGTCGGACCGATCCTCTACGCCCGCGGCAGCGACGCGGACGGCTGTCGTCTGTCGGCGCTGGTCGCCACATCCGAGGGCAAGGCGCCGCCGGCATTGACCGTCGCGGGCCGCGTGGACGTGTTGCCGCGACGGCTCGCCGAGCTCTTCGGGCGCACGCTCTGGCTCTACGACTTCGTGCTGCCGGCCGATGGCAAGGCCGCCTACACGCTCGGCTCGCGCACGTTCGACGTCGCGGCCGATCTCACCGGGGACGTGCGCCTCGCCTTCGTGTCCTGCAACGGGCAGGAGGACGGCGACGGCAAGCGCGAGCTCGGCGAGCGCGATGCGATGTGGGCGAAGCTCTCGGCCGAGCACGAGGCCGCGCCCTTCTCGCTGCTCCTCCAGGGCGGCGACCAGCTCTATGCCGACGAGATCCTGCAGTCGCATCCCGAAACGTGGCGCTGGTTCCGTCTGACGATGCGCCGCAAGGGCGGCGTCGCCTTTTCCGGAGAGATGCGGCAGGCCGCGCGGCGCTATCTCGCGGGCCGCTATCTCACGCTGATGGCCCAGCCCGCGATCGCCCATATGGTGGCGCGCGTGCCCTCGCTGATGATGTGGGACGACCACGACATCATCGACGGCTGGGGCAGCCACCCCGAACGCATGCTGGACAGCCCCGTCGGCAAGGGCATCTTCGAGGTCGCGCGCGAGATGTTCGCGCTCTTCCAGCTCGGCTCCCCGGCCGATGCGCCGCCGGCCTATTGCCCGGATCGGACCGGCCGCAACTACTCGCTCGCCGCGCGCTTCCCCGGGTTTTCCGTGATCGCGCCGGATCTGCGCAGCGAGCGCCGGCCGAAGATCGTGATGGGGGAGACCGGCTGGAAGGCGCACGAGCAGGCGCTTGACGAAACGCCGGAAGGCGACCGCATCCTCCTCGTCTCCAGCGTACCGGCGCTCGGTCCGCGCCTGTCGCTGGTCGAGCTTGCGATCGACTGGTTCCCGAAGGCGCAGAAATACGAGGACGACCTCCGCGACCAGTGGCAGAGCCGTGTCCACCGCGCCGAGTGGCAGCGCTTCCTTCTGGGCCTCGAGACGCGGATGGTCGAGCACCGTTCGCCCGTGACGCTCCTTTCGGGCGAGATCCATCTTGCGACCCGCGGCGAGATGACGCTCCGCGACGGACAGGTGATGCATCAGTTCGTCGCCTCCGGCATCGCCCATCCCAAGCCGCCCCGCGCCTACGCCATGGGCCTCGGCGCGCTCGCCCGCTTCGGCGAGGCGCCGCTCCCCGGCCGGCCGATCCGCCTGAAACCCCTGCCGGGCAAGCTCGGCACCTACACGGCCGAGCGGAACTACCTCGTGTTGACACGCGCCGCTGGGCAGTGGAGCGCGGCTTGGGAGCTGGAGGACAGCGGCAGGACGGCCGAGATCGCGGCGTGACGAACTCGCCCACGCGTCAAGGCGTGCCGGAGCACCGCCCGCCGAGTTTGCGCCCCGATGCCTTGGCTGACGCCTTCCTCGCGACAACTTGACCGACGCGGTGTGCGCTGCGGGAACATTTGCACTAAGCTCGTGATTGCGGTGCCGGTGGGCCGTCCGGCGATCTGGCGGCCGGCCCGAAGACGGTCGACGAGTGGCCGCCTCGTCCTGATTTGATGCCGATCATGCTTTCTGTCTCGCGCCTACAGTCCGCCGTTTCCGCTCTTGCTCGTATGAGGTCCGGATGAAGCCGATCCGCATCGCCGTTGCCCTCGTTCTCGTCGCCGGCGCCGCGTGGCTGGGGCTGAACGGTTCGGGTGCCGTGCTCGACAGGCTGCTGGCCGAGGAGGCTCCTCGGGCCCCCTCCCGCTCCGGCGGACCGGCTCGCGTCGAGACGGCGGCAGCGTCGATGGAGACGGTGCGACAGACGGCCGAGGCCGTGGGTTCGACGCAGGCGATCCAGTCGATCGACGTTCAACCGATGGCCGACGGACGGGTCGTCGAGGTCGCCTTCGAGGAGGGCGCCGATGTCGAAGCCGGGCGTCTCCTCATCCAGCTCGACGACCGCACCGAGCAGGCCGCCCTTCGCGAGGCGGAGGCCTCGCTCGTCGAGGTGCGCGGAGGTCTCGAACGCGCCCGTCAGCTCGCCGAGCAGAACATCCAAAGCAACGCGACCCTCGAGGCCAGCGAGGCGCTGGTCGCCCGGGCCGAGGCGGTGCGCGATCAGGCCGCCAATGCCGTCGAGGACCGCCGCGTGATGTCGGCCTTCGCCGGCACGGTCGGCCTTGCCGATGTCGATGTCGGGCAGATGGTGACCACGGCGAGCGTTCTGACCGGCCTCGACGATCTCTCCGAGATCGAGGTCACCTTCTCGCTGCCGGAAGCCTATTTCGCCTCCGTGGAAGTCGGCCAGACGATCATCGCCACCAGCGACGCATACGGCAGCCGCGACTTCGAGGGCAGGGTCAGCGCCATCGGCACCCGGATCGACGCGGCCTCGCGGTCCTTTCCGGTTCAAGCGACGATCCCGAACGAGGACCGGGCGCTCGCCACCGGCATGTTCATGGGCGTCTCGATCGTCCTCGAGGAACGGCGCTCCGTGACGGTTCCGGAGATCGCCGTCACCAACGAGGGCGATAAGACCTATCTCTTTGCCGTCGAGGCCGACAAGGCGGTACGGCGAGACGTCGTGATCGGCATCCGCGAAGGCGAGCGCGTGGAGATTCGCGAGGGGCTGGAAGACGGCGTTCCCGTGGTCGTCAGCGGCCTCCAGCGCATTTCGGACGGCGCCGCGGTCGAGGTCGTGAGCGACGGTCAGCCGGCGACGGCGGAAGCGGACGGCAATGGTGGTCCGGGTGTGCCGCCGCCGCCCGC
>JACMIV010000049.1 GCA_014380965.1 Rhizobiaceae bacterium
CATCGCCGGCCGGGATGGTGCGCGGGCACGCTTTGCCGAGAAGGACCCAAGCCCGTTCCGCGCGTGCGAACGCTGCGCGGTGCGCGGCCGAGCGCGCGAGCCAGGTATCGAGATCGCCAGCGAGAACGGCATCGTCGGGTGCCGCCTGTCTTGCTATCAGCCAGTCCGTCGCCTCCTCCAGAAGCGACGCGGCCTGGTCGTCGTGTTCGATCACCTTTCGCCCCGCCCCTGCCTCGCCCCGGCCTCGATCGACGCAGCCACTTCGATCATAGGACCGGCGGGGGCATTGATCGAGACGTTGAAGGCAGAAGGATCGGCGTCACGTCTTTTTGCGCCGGCGGCCGCGATATGGCGCAGAACCGGCGCCGCCTTCCGGCCGGCGCGATCAGTCGTCGCCGTCGAGCCGTTCGGCGATCTTCACGAGCGCGCTGCGGACGTGGCGGTGGGCGGTGGCGACCGAGATACCGAGGCGCTCGGCGATCTCCTCCAGCGTATGGCCCCCGAACCGGTGCATCTCGACAGCCGTCCTGACGTCAGGCGGAAGCCCGTCCAGCACTTCACGCACGCGCCGGATCTCGTCGCAGAACAGGAGCCCCTGTTCGGGCGTCGGCATGTCCTGCGGAAAAGCCCAGTGCGGTGGCTCGGCCGCAGCCTCGCGCGCCTCGATCCGGCGGCGCTTCAGGGTATCGAATGCGAGGTTGCGCACGATGCGGTAGAGATAGGCGAGCGGCTGCTGCGCGGCTCCCGGCCGCGCCATCGCGGGAATGAATTTCAGGAAGGCGTCCTGCACGATGTCTTCGGCCGCCTCGCGGGACCCAAGCAGCGGCGTCGCGTAGGCAACGAGGGCCGGTCGCTTGGCGAGACAGAGGCAGAGGCCGGCGTCGGCGTTGCTCGTCATAGCGGGCATCTCCCCGGGGGCGGCTCCGATGCCTTCCGGCAGGACAGAACGGCAGCGGATGGTTCGCTCCTCCCCTAAACCGCCAAGAATTCCCTATCAACGTCAATGATTTAGAACGAATCTAGAGAAGGCTCGGCCAACCGCGGAGAGGCGCTTAAAAGATGTCTCTCATTGTCATGTTTACTGCTTGATTTCATTGCGCACATGCGATGCGGCGCATCCGCGAAGCGAAAAAGCCCGAGGCTTTGTTCGGGAACGCAAAGGTGATGACAGTGGCTGGGATGCAACAACTTGAGTGCCCCCGGCGGACAGGCTTCTCCCGCGCGAAGTGGGAACCCGTCTGCGGCCAGGGCTCTTTCCCTTACGTTGTCAAAGGAGATCACCATGTCCAACGACGCAGGACTGCAGGGCAAGCTTGCCTTCGATCACAATCTGCCGATGTCGGCTTGCAACTATCCGAATGGCTCGACGCTTCGCGAGGATTGGATGAAGGGCTGGACACAGGCCCGCAATGCGAGGCCGCAGGCCATGGACGTAACGCCTGCTTCACGGCCGGCGGAGGCTGACGGATGACCGGGGGAGAGAAAAAAGTCGGGCCTCGGAAGGGAACCGAGGATCAGCGCGAGAACGACATCGCGGGGACCGACGACGACGAGGCGGGCGCCGAGGAGATCGTCGGACCGGAAGACGAGAGCCGAACCGTGCAGCCCGGCGAGCGGTCGGCGGCGCAAAAGGTCAAGGACGACGCGCTGAAGCGCTGAGAGTCGGCTGCGACCGCATCAGGACAGACCTCGGCGGCGGACCAACACGGTCGCCCGAGCCCTTTTCCTGCGCCCGCCGATTGCGGCAGCGTGCGAATCATTGGAAAGAGAGGCGCGCGAACCGCGTGTCGAAACCGGGATTCGAGATGTCCGACGAGAGTGGCGAAAACGCGAAGCAGCACGCGATCAAGGTTCTGGCGAACTGCCGGATCGCGATCGGCGCGTCCTTTAAGGCGCTCGCGTCCGACCAGGTCCAGCCGCTCCGACGCTGGGCGCAGCAGGACCGCTACAGCCCTCCCTCCCACGCGCTCGGCTCGTTCGTCCAGAGCTATCATGCCAAACTCCAGAAGGACGCGAAGGGCCAGAAGGACGTGAAGGGCAAGTGAGCGACGTTTCGATCCGCCCGCAAGGCCCGAAGGACCCTTCCGACGTCCTGCGCGACGTCTTCGGCCACGCCGCCTTCCGAGGCCAGCAAGAGGACGTCGTGCGCCATGTCACGTCCGGCGGCGACGCCGTGGTGCTGTTCCCGACGGGCGCCGGCAAGTCGATGTGCTATCAGGTTCCGGCGCTTTGCCGGCCGGGCGTCGCGATCATCGTCTCGCCGCTGATCGCCCTGATGCGCGACCAAGTGGAGGCGCTGCGACAGGCCGGCGTTTCAGCCGCCGCGCTCAACTCCTCGCTGACGCCGGACGAGGCCTCCCTGGTTCGCCGGCAGGTCGCGGACGGCGCGCTCGATCTTCTCTATGTGGCGCCCGAACGGGTCGCGACATCCGGCTTCCGGCAGATGATGAACGAGGCGCATGTCTCGCTGATCGCGATCGACGAGGCGCATTGCGTCAGCCAGTGGGGCCACGACTTCCGGCCGGAGTACCGCGAGCTCGCCCGGCTTGGCGCTCTGTTTCCGGGCGTGCCACGCATCGCGTTGACGGCGACGGCCGATCCGATGACGCGCGCCGACATCATCGAGCGGCTCGACCTGTCCGGCGCGCGCGTGTTCTCGACGAGCTTCGACCGGCCGAACATCGCCTATTCCATCGTCGAGCGGGACGGCGCGCGTGGCCAGCTCCTGTCGTTCCTCGCCGCGCACAAGGGCGACAGCGGCATCGTCTACTGCCTGTCGCGCGCCAAGGTGGACGACACCGCGTCCTGGCTGTCCTCGCAGGGGATCCGCGCCCTGCCCTATCACGCCGGCATGGATGCCGGCCGGCGGGCGGCTCACCAAGACGCGTTCCTGAAGGAGGACGGGCTCTGCCTCGTCGCCACGGTCGCCTTCGGCATGGGCATCGACAAGCCGGACGTGCGCTATGTCGCCCATCTCGACCTCCCTTCCTCGATCGAGGCGTACTACCAGGAGACCGGACGCGCCGGCCGGGACGGCCAGCCCTCCGACGCCTGGATGAGCTACGGAATGGCCGACGTCGTCCAGCGTCGCAGAATGATCGACGAGGGCAACGCTCCCGACGAGGTGAAGCGCATCGAGCGCGGCAAGCTGACGGCGCTGCTCGGTCTCTGCGAGACGACAGAGTGCCGGCGGAAATCGATCCTCGCCTATTTCGGCGAGGCGCATCCCGGCGCCTGCGGGAACTGCGACACCTGCCGCTCGCCGGTCGCGACCTGGGACGGGACGGACGCCGCGGTGAAGGCGATGGCCGCCGTCTACCGCACCGGGGAGCGCTTCGGGGCCGGGCACATCGTCGACGTCTTGATCGGCAAGTCGACGGAGAAGATCCTGCGATTCGGCCACCAGAGCCAGGCCGTTTTCGGCGCCGGCAAGGAGATCGACGCCAAGGTCTGGCAGTCGGTGTTGCGCCAGCTCACGGCCGCCGGCCTCCTCGTCGTCGATCACGAAGGGCACGGGGCTTTGACGCTCGGGGACGGGGCACGCGAGGTCTTCCGCGGCGAACGGCGCGTCACCTTGCGCAAGGACCGGCCGAAGAAGGCGACGGATGGGCGACGGACCGCTTCCGCGTCCGCCGCCGACCTTCCCGAGGAAGATGCCGCGATCTTCCAGGCGCTACGCGCCGAACGTCTGCGGATCGCCAAGGACCAAGGGGTCCCGCCCTACGTCGTCTTCCAGGACACGACGCTGAAGGCGATGGCCGCCCGGCGGCCCGCAAGCCTTGCCGCGATGATCGCCCTGCCCGGTGTCGGGCAGGCCAAGCTCGACCGTTACGGCGACGCGTTCCTCGCCGTCATCGAGGAGGCGGCACGGGGATGAGGGGGTGAGAGCGGAACGGATCGGTCTTGCCGCGGCGCGCCGCATCG
>JACMIV010000390.1 GCA_014380965.1 Rhizobiaceae bacterium
GGCGGCACCCGCGCCACCGGCCCAGACGGCGCGCCCGGAGGCGAGCGAAGATCGCGCGCCGGACGGAAGAAAACCGGCCCCTGCGCGAGAGATCGCTTCATGACGCGGGGCGGCCTTCTGTACGATGACCGCGGTTCTGCCTGCTTACCGATGCGTTACAAGGCACATCCCTTGTCATGCCGCTCCAGATGAAAGAAGGTTATGGCGGCGCTATATCAAGGTGACGTTCGCCGGCGACGCACCCTCCCGATGGCAACCCGACGCCGCCGACTTCTCGACGCCCCTTGCATCTCTCGGAGATCGAAGCAGCCATGAGCCTTTTGAAGAACGAAGTGGACATTCTAAAGCGCGTCCCGCTGTTTTCCGGTATCGATTCCGCCAAGCTGAAGCTCCTCGCCTTCACCTCTCAAGTCGTCCGCTACAAGGCAAAGGACAGGCTCTTCGCGCAGGGCGATGCGGGCGACAGCGCCTATGTCATCCTCAGCGGCCATGCGCGCGTCTATGCCAACACCGCGGCAGGACCGGTGGAACTCGCAGAGGTCGGCGAAACGGATTTCGTCGGCGAGATCGCCATCCTTTGCGACGTGCCGCGAACGGCGACGGTCGAGGCGACGACGGAGGTGACCGCGCTGCGCGTCGACAAGGATTGCTTCGCCGAACTGCTGACGACTTTCCCTTCCATGGGGATCGCGATGCTGCGCGAGCTCGGCTTCCGGCTGAGCCGCACGACGGCCGACCTCGTCGCTGCCGAATCGCGACACGCGACCGGGTGAGCGTCGACCCGGCCCCCAGCTCCAAGGCACAGACAGGTCGGTTCGACATCACGGTCTGGGGCGCGCGCGGCACGCTTCCGGGTTCGGGCACCAGCCAGACGGCTTTCGGCACGGAGACATGCTGCGTCGAGATGCGGATCGACGGGCATCGGCTCGTTTTTGACGCGGGGACGGGTATCGTGCCGCTCGGACGCGCTATCCTGACGGAAGGAGCCAGCAGCGTCGACCTCTTCTTCAGCCATACGCATTACGACCACATCGTCGGCTTTCCGTTCTTCCCGCCGCTCTATCGGGCGGGCTGCGGCATCACCGTATCGGCCGGGCACATGCTGGACGGGCGGTCCTGCGAGGAAATCGTCAGCGACTATATGCGCGCGCCCTTCCTGCCGATCACCCCGAAGATCTTCGCCGCCGACGTCGACTACCGGACGTTCGCCGCGGGGGAGGCGCTTTTCCCGCATCCGGGCATCACGATTCGGACGGCGCGCCTTAACCATCCGAACGGGGCGGTCGGCTTTCGCGTCGAGCATGGCGGGCGCGTCGCCGCCTATGTGACGGACACCGAGCACCGGCCTGGACAGCCGGACGAAGGGGTCCTCGGGCTCTTCGCGGACGCCGATGTCGTCTTCTACGACACCAGCTACTGTGATTCGGAGATGACGAAGTGCAGGGGCTACGGCCATTCCACCTGGCAGGAGGGGATCAGGCTGGCGCGTGCGGCCGGCACCCGCCGGCTCGTCCTCTACCACCATGCCCATACGCGCGACGACGCGGATCTTGCAGCGATCGAAGCCGAGGCAAAGGATATCTTCCCCGGCGCCGTCGCCGCCCGCACCGGCATGACCTTCTCCCTCATCGGCCCGGATGGCCCGGAGGCCGACCATGTCGACGGTGATTGAACCGCGCTCTGACCAGCGCGCGGTCCAGCCCGTCGAAGGCTGGATCCGGCCCTCCGAAATCATCGAGCAACTGACCGGCGGAGACGTCGCCAAGGCGCTGTCGCCGACCATCCGGATGCGGGTGGTGCGCAAGGACGATGTCGGCGAGGTGCTGGTCAAGATCATCCAGATCTTCGTCGTCTCCTTCGTCGCGATCCTCTACCTCATCGCACCGCGCCCGACCGATGTCGGCATGCTGTCATCGCCGACGCCATACGTCCTCGGCGCGTACCTCGTCCTCACCTTCGCCGGACTCCTCTGGGCGCTCCGCCCGCCGGTTCCGACGATTGCGGTCTACGCATCGATCGCGCTCGACTTCATCCTTCTCTACGCCCTGATCTGGAGCTTCCACCGGCAATACGGCCAGCCGCCGAGCTTCGTGCTGAAATCGCCGACGCTGCTCTACGTCTTCCTGTTCATCGCGCTGCGCACGCTGCGTTTCGAGGTTCGCTTCGTCATCGCGGCCGGCGCCATGGCGGCGATCGGCTGGCTGTTCATCCTCGCCTGGGTCCTGATCGCCGATTCCGAACATGCTGTGATCACCCGCAACTACGTGACGTATCTCACCTCGAACTCGGTGCTGCTCGGTGCCGAGATCGACAAGATCCTTCTCATCATCATGGTGACGGCCGTCCTCGCTTTGTCGCTGATGCTGGCCAAACGCCTTCTCGTCTCCTCGATTTCCGAGGCGCAGGCGGCAGGCAATCTCTCGCGCTTCTTCGACCCGGCGGTCGCGAGCGACATCCGCGAGCAGGACAGCGACATCGCCCCCGGCGACGGCGACATCCGCCACGCATCGATCCTCAACGTCGACTTGCGCGGCTTCACGACGCTAGCGGCAGGAAAGCCGCCGGGCGAGGTCATCGGGGCCCTCGCTGAGGTGCAGGCGGCGCTGGTGCCGATCATCCGCGGTCATGGCGGCACGATCGACAAGTTCATGGGCGACGGAATCATGGCGACCTTCGGCGCCGTGCGGCCGTCGCAAACCCATGCCGCGGACGCCGTCGCCTGCGCCATGGCGGTGGTCGACGGGTTTGCCGACTTCGTCCTTGCAAACGGAAAACGCACGTGGTTCACCCCGGAGGGTATCGGCGCATCCGTAGTCGCGGGACAGATCATCTCCGGAGTCGTCGGCGTCGAGGGGCGGCTCGAATTCACGGTGATCGGCAGCGCCGTCAATCTCAGCGCCAAGCTGGAGAAGCACAACAAGGTGGCCGGAACGCTCGCCCTCACCACGGCCCCGACCCTCGACCTCGCGTTGCGACAGGGCCTTGCGCCATCGGTCGAGGCAAAGGCGCTGATGGCGGAGCTCCCCGGCGTCGCCGAGCCGGTCGAGATCGTCGTCCTTCGCCCGGGCCGCGTTGCCGGGAACGGTGTTCCGAGGGCCGGTTCAGAGGGGGGCGCCGCGCCGGCGACGACGCCCGCCACCGATGGGTGAAGGAACGCTCGTCGAGCGCATCGGCGACTGGCTGATCGAGCAGGCGCTGGCCGAAAGCTCCATCGCGAAGACCTTCGAGACCCTCTGCGTCCGCCTTCAGGCAATCGGCATTCCCGTCGTGCGCGGCCGCGTCACATGGCCGACTTTGCATCCGCTGTTTCGCGCCGAGACGCTGCTCTGGCGCGACGGCGAAGGCATGGACTTCCAGCAGTTCGACCACCAGGACGCATCGAGCGACGACTGGAAGGAGAGCCCGGTCAAATGGATGCTGGACCATGACATCACGGTGCTGCGCCGCCGACTGACCGGCCCCGAGCCGCAGCTCGACTTCTCCCTCCTGCGCACGCTCGAGGCCGAAGGCTACAGCGACTTCCTCGCCATCCGCACGGCGATCACCAGCGAGTCGCAGAAGGGGAAAGGCGACGGGCGCAACGATTTCGGCCTCTACGTCACATGGGTGTCGGACCGGCCGACGGGCTTTTCCGAAGCCGACATCGACGCGCTCCAGCGTCTTCAGCGTTCGTTCGCCCTCGCCTGCAAGACGGCGATCCAGCCGCGTATGACCGCGAACATCACCAATACCTATCTCGGGCCGACGGTGGCAAAGCAGGTGCTGGCCGGTCAGATCCAGCTCGGTTCCGGCAGCCGGACGCGCGCCCTCGTCTGGTATTCGGACCTTCGCGACTCCACCCATTTCGCCGAAACGCTAGACGAGGCGCGCTACCTCGATCTTCTCAACGACTATTTCGGCTGCGTCGCGAACGCCGCGATCGAGGCGGGCGGCGAGGTGCTGGCCTTCATCGGCGACGCGGTGCTGGCGATCTTCCCGATCGACGAGATGGCGGCGGACGGGGCCAACGGTCTTGCCGCGGTCTGCGAAGCGGCGACCGGCGCCGCGCGGGGTGCGCGCGCCGCTGCAAGGCTCGTGAACGAGACGCGTGAGCACGAAGGTCTCGTGCCGCTGCGCTTCGGCATCGCGATGAGCATCGGCGACGTCATGTTCGGCAATATCGGCATCGCCCGGCGCCTGTCGTTCTCCGTGATCGGCCCGACCGTCAACGAGGTCGCGCGGATCGAGAAGATGACGAAGACGCTTCCCGCCGACGTTCTCGCCACCCGCGCCGTCGCCGAGGCCGATCCAGCATCCTGGCAGGGCCTCGGCGAACACCCGCTCGTCGGCCTCGACGACCCGATGGAGCTGTTTGCCCTCAACGGCGAGGGCGGGGCGGACGATGCAACGGGCCGCGCGGCGGTGTGACGGACAGAGAACGGCGCGCGCTCGTTCCAATGGTCTCCCGACGCCGTCGTCATCCTCGGGCCCAGTCCCGAGAATGAGGACGGACGGAAAATGCGTCTCTCCTCAGTTCGCCGAATGCGGGTCCACCGCGTCGCGCAGGCCGTCTCCGAGGAAGGAGAAGGCAAGCACCGTCAGCATAACCGGCACCATCGGCATGAGCAGCCAGGGATAGAGCGCGACGGCCTCGATGTTCTGTGCCTCGGAGAGAAGCACGCCCCAGCTGGTGATCGGCGGGCGCAGGCCGAGGCCGAGGAAGGAGAGGGCGGTTTCGGCAAGGATCATCGAGGGGATCGAGAGCGAGGCCGAGGCGATGAGGTGGCTCATGAAATTGGGCAGGAGATGGCGCGCGATGATCCGCCCCGGCGTCGCGCCCATGACGACCGCAGCGGCGGTGAAATCCTCCTCCCGGAGCGACAGAAGCTTGGAGCGCACGGCGCGCGCAAGGCCGGGCCAGTCGAGCAGCGCGAGGATCAGCGTGATGCCGAAATAGACCAGGATCGGGCTCCAGGTGACCGGCAGCGACGCCGAAAGCGCGAGCCACAGCGGCAGTTCCGGGATCGAGCGGAGCGTCTCCGTCGTGCGGCTCACCCAATAGTCGATCTTGCCGCCGAAATAGCCGGCAAGCCCCCCGAAGAAGAGGCCGAGCGCGAAGGAGATCGCGACGCCGACGAGGCCGACGGTAAGCGAGATTCGCGCGCCGTGGATCAGCCGCGAGAGCATGTCGCGGCCGAGCCTGTCGGTGCCGAGCAGGAACATCGTGCCGTTCTCCGGCGGGCAGACGAGATGGAAGTCCGCATCGAGAAGACCCCAGAAGCGATAGGGCTCGCCCGAGCACAGGAACCGGATCGGCTTCGGCTCCGACCGGTTCTCGGTATAGGTCCGCTGGAGCGTGTCGAGGTCGAGCGTGCCCTTCATGTCGTAGACGAATGGCCCGATGAAACGTCCCTCGTGGAAGAGATGCAGTCCCTGCGGCGGCATGAAGATGTGCGAGGTGTGGCGCGTCGCCAGCGGGTATGGCGCAACGATCTCGGTCACGAGCACCGTCAGATACGCAGGAACCAGGAACATGAGCGCCACGAGCGCGATCCGGTGCCGCTTGAAGCGCCACCAGATCAGTTGGGCCTGCGAGGCGCGCATGTACTTTTCGGAATAGACCGAGCCTTCCGCGACGGTGCGAGCGGCGTCGAAGGGCTCGGCCGAGACGGTGTGCGGCAGCGCGCTCATGCCTTGCGCTTTCCGGTGAGGCGCACGCGCGGATCGATGACAGCGAGAAGCACGTCCGAAACGAGCATGCCGACGACCGTGAGGACCGCGAGGAACATCAGGAAGGAGCCAGCGAGGTACATGTCCTGGCTGCGCAGCGAATCGAGAAGCATCGGCCCCGTCGTCGGCAGCGACATGACGGCGGAAACGATGACTGAGCCGGAAACGACCTGGGGCAGCAGCGTCCCGATATCGGCGACGAAGGGGTTCAGCACGGCACGGAGCGGGTATTTCCGCAGGATCCTGCTCTCCGATAGTCCCTTGGCGCGCGCCGTCGTGACATAGGGCTTCTGCAACTCGTCGAGGAGGTTCGCCCGAAGGCGCCGGATCATGCCGGCGGTCCCGGCCGTGCCGATGACGAGCACGGGCACCACGAGATGGCTCAGCAGCGAACCGACCTTCTCCGCCGACCAGGGCGCGTCGGTATAGACCGGATCCATCAGCCCGCCGATCGAGACGCCGAACATCGTGTTCGAGGCGTAGAGGAGGATCAGCGCAAGCAAGAAGTTCGGTGTCGCAAGGCCGATGTAGCCGAGAAACGAAAGTCCGTGATCGGCTACGCTGTACTGGTGCGTCGCGATGTAGACCCCGATCGGGAACGAGACGGCATAGATGAAGAGGACAGTCAGGAAGTTCAGCACCATCGTGAGGAACA
>JACMIV010000391.1 GCA_014380965.1 Rhizobiaceae bacterium
GGTGACGGCACCACCATCGACGCAAGGCTCCTCGTCGCCTGCGACGGCCTGAAATCGAAGATCCGCGACATGGCCGGCATCCGCACCGTGCACAAGGACTACGGCCAGTCCGGCATCGTCTGCACCGTGAAGCACGAACGCCCGCATGGCGGCCGGGCCGAGGAGCATTTCCTGCCCTCCGGTCCCTTCGCGATCCTGCCCTTGAAGGGCGACCGCTCCTCGCTGGTCTGGACCGAGCCGACGCGGGAGGCCGAGCGGCTCGTCGCCTCCGACGACATGATGTTCGACATCGAGCTCGAACAGCGCTTTGGCCACAAGCTCGGCCGGATCTCCGTGGAGGGCGGCAAACGCGCCTTCCCGCTCGGTCTGACGCTCGCCCGCGATTTCGTGAAACCCCGCATCGCGCTCGCCGGCGACGCCGCCCACGGCATCCATCCGATCGCCGGCCAGGGTCTCAATCTCGGTTTCAAGGATGCAGCGGCCCTCGCCGAGGTCGTCGTCGAGGCCGCCCGCCTCGGTCTCGACATCGGCGCGCTCGACACGCTGGAGACCTACCAGCGCTGGCGAAGGTTCGACACGGTCCAGATGGGCGTCACCACCGACATCCTCAACCGTCTGTTCTCGAACGACAACCCGCTCCTTCGCGCCGCCCGCTCCTTCGGCCTCTCCCTCGTCGACCGCACCCCCCCGCTGAAGGATTTCTTCATCTCCCAAGCCGCCGGAACGACGCGCGGCCCCTCGCCGAGGCTGCTGCAGGGCGAGCCGATCTGACGGCTTAGCGCGGCACGGCCGGAACGATCCCGCGCGGACAAGCCGCTTGTGAAGCAAATTCTTTCCTTCGCAAGCGGGTTTGGGGAATTGCCGTCGCCGCGCTTTTGCCGGAGAAGGCCTATTTAGAACGGTGACAACTCCGGCATTTTCGAATGCCGGAGCCGTTTTGTTTTTATTCAAGGCGCGCGAAAGGATTGTCTCCTCATGGCGAACGAAGCGAAGGCAGGCCCGAAGGCGTCGCCGAAGAGCAAGGGCCCGCAGCTTCCCGTCGTCCTGTCGGCGAACGATCTTCTGGAGGGCGACGTGGTCTTCCTCAGCGCGAACGGGTGGACCCGCAACCCTGCAGAGGCAAGAGTTGCCCATGACGCGGAGACGGCAGCCGGGCTCGAGACCCAGGCGGCCGCCGATTTCAAGGCGAACACCATCGTCGATCCCTATCTCGTGCCGGTGACGGTCGATGCGAACGGCATGGCGGTCGCCCGCCATTTTCGCGAGCTGATCCGCCAGAAGGGCCCGAGCATCCATCCGCACTACGGCAAGGAAGCCGCGTTCCACAACCGCTACGCCGACTGACGGGGCGAAGCCGGTCGCCTCCGGGGTCGGTCCCTGGGCTCCGGCGATCGACCGGCCACCCGTCAGAAATCCCGTCCGAAAGGAAGACGCGATGTACCGTTACGACGAATTCGACGACCGCTTCGTGCGCGAGCGTGTCGCCCAGTTCCGTGACCAGGTGGCGCGCCGTCTCGATGGCTCGCTGTCGGACGACGAGTTCAAACCGCTGCGCCTGAAGAACGGGCTCTACCTTCAGCTCCACGCCTATATGCTGCGCGTCGCGGTGCCCTACGGCACGCTCTCCTCGCGCCAGCTCCGCCAGCTCGCCCTCATCGCGGAAAAGTTCGACAAGGGCTACGGCCACTTCACGACGCGCCAGAACATCCAGTTCAACTGGCCGAAGCTGAAGGACGTGCCGGAGATCCTCGACCTCCTCGCCGACGTCGAGATGCACTGCATCCAGACCTCCGGCAACTGCATCCGCAACGTCACGGCCGACCAGTTCGCGGGCATCGCCAAGGACGAGGTCGAGGACCCGCGCCCGACCGCCGAACTCTTGCGGCAATGGTCGAGCCTTCACCCGGAATTCGTCTGGCTGCCGAGGAAGTTCAAGATCGCCGTCACCGGGGCCGAGCACGACCGCGCGGCGATCATGGTCCACGACATCGGCCTTCGCACGCTCCGCCATCCCGAGACCGGCGAGACCGGCTACGAGGTCGTCGTCGGCGGCGGTCTCGGGCGCACGCCGATGATCGGCAAGGTCGTGCGCGGTTTCCTGCACAAGCCCGAGCTTCTCGCCTATCTCGAAGCGATCATGCGCGTCTACAATGCGGAAGGTCGCCGCGACAACAAATATACGGCTCTCGTCAAGATCCTCGTCCACGAGACCGGCCCGGAAGAGTTCGTGCGCCGCGTCGAGGAGGAATATGCCAAGCTCGACGGCCCGA
>JACMIV010000392.1 GCA_014380965.1 Rhizobiaceae bacterium
AGCAGACGGGTCACGGCGCCGAGTTCGATCTCGTCGCCGAGGGGCGTCGAGGTGCCGTGGGCATTGATGTAGTCGATGTCGGACGGCTGAATGCCGGCCCGCTTGAGCGCGGCCGCCATGCAGCGATACGCGCCGTCGCCGTCCGGCGCGGGCGCTGTGATGTGATAGGCATCGCCCGACATGCCGTAGCCGATGATCTCGCCATAGATCTTGGCGCCGCGGGCCCTTGCGTGATCGAGCGCTTCGAGCACGACGATGCCGGCGCCCTCGCCCATGACGAAGCCGTCGCGGTCGCGATCGTAAGGCCGCGAGGCCTTCGGTGGATCGTCGTTGAAGTTCGTCGACAGCGCCTTGCAGGCCGCAAAGCCCGCCAGCGATAGGCGAGAAACCGGCGATTCCGTCCCGCCGGCGACCATAACGTCGGCATCGCCGAATGCGATGATGCGCGCCGCGTCTCCGATCGCGTGGGCGCCCGTCGAGCAGGCGGTCACGACGGAGGAGTTTGGCCCCTTCAGGCCGTTCCGGATCGAAACCTGGCCGGAGGCAAGATTGATGAGGCTTCCGGGGATGAAAAAAGGACTGACGCGGCGCGGTCCCTTCTCGTCGAGCGTCAGCGACATGCGCTCGATGGCCCTGAGGCCGCCGATTCCCGATCCGATCAGCACGCCGGAGGCGATCTGGTCCTCGTAGGTCTCGGGGTGCCAGTCGGCGTCGTCGAGCGCTTCGGATGCAGCGGCGACGGCGTAGACGATGAAGTCGTCGACCTTGCGCTGCTCCTTCGGCTCCATCCACTGGTCGGGATCGAAGCTGCCCTCGCTGCCGTCGCCGCGCGGGATCTGGCAGGCGATCCGGCATGCAAGATCGGCCGTCTCGAAGTTCTGCACGAGCCGAGCGGCGCTCTCGCCGTCCAGCAGACGCTTCCAAGTGACGCCGGCGCCTGTCCCGAGGGGACTGACCAAGCCGACGCCGGTGATGACCACTCGTCTCATGCAACACTCGTTCGCCACGGCGGACAGGCCCGCCGCAGGAGTCAGGACTGATTCTTCTCGATGAACTTCACCGCGTCGCCGACCGTAAGGATGGTCTCGGCCGCGTCATCGGGGATCTCGACGCCGAACTCTTCCTCGAAGGCCATGACGAGTTCGACCGTATCCAGGCTGTCGGCACCGAGGTCGTCGATGAAGCTCGCGTTCTCGGTGACCTTGTCCTGCTCAACGCCGAGGTGCTCGACCACGATCTTCTTCACCCGTTCAGCAGTATCGCTCATGTGCATTCCTCTAGTGAGATTGGCTTCGCCGTTTTCGTTAGACGCGGCAGGCCAGTGAATCAAGCGGCGCCGCCATCATTCCTCGGCGGCCGCCACGGTCTTTCGTTTGCGCCTTCCGGCTCGGTGGGGCAGCGCTTAGCACGGCCATTGCCGGGGGCCAAGCGCGGCGCACCCGGCTCCAACTCGCTCAGATCATAGCCATGCCGCCGTTGACGTGGATGGTCTGGCCGGTGACGTAAGCTGCCTCGTTCGAAGCGAGGAATACGGCGGCCGCGGCGATTTCCGCGCTTTCGCCCATGCGCCGCATGGGAATGGCGCCCATGATGGCGTCCTTCTGCTTGTCGTTCAGCTTGTCGGTCATCGCGCTCCGGATGAAGCCGGGGGCGATGCAGTTGACGGTCACGTTGCGCGACGCGATCTCCTGGGCGAGCGACTTGGAAAAGCCGATCATCCCGGCCTTGGCAGCGCAGTAGTTCGCCTGGCCGGGGTTGCCGGTGACGCCGACGATCGAGGTGATGTTGACGATGCGACCGAACCTCCGGCGCATCATCTGGTGCGTCAGCCCCCGCGTCAGCCGGAAGGCGGCGGTGAGGTCGACCTCGATCACCTTGTCCCAGTCCTCGTCGGACATCCGGACGAAGAGTCCGTCCTTGGTGATGCCCGCATTGTTCACGAGGATGTCGACGCCATCCATCGTCTTGTCGGCCGTCTCGACGAGCGCCTTCTGGTCGTCGCGGTTGGACAGGTCGGCCGGAAAGACATGGACCCGGTCGCCGAGCGCTGCGCCGAGTTCGTCGAGCTTCTCCTTGCGCGTCCCATGCAGGCCGACGGTCGCACCGGCTTCATGCAGAGCACGAGCGATCGCCTCTCCGATTCCGCCGGAAGCGCCGGTGACGAGGGCCTTGCGGCCGGTAAGGTCGAACATCTGTCTTCTCCTGGAAAGCAAAGTGAGGCGCCGGACTTCGAATTCCGTCCCGGATCAGCCGCCGAGCGCGGCCTCGACATCCTCCGGAGCGCCGACCGAGACGACCGTCAGGGCCTTGTCGATTCGTTTGGACAGGCCCGCCAGCACCTTGCCGCTGCCGACCTCCAGCATCCGGCCGACCCCGTTGGCCGCCATGAAGGAGACGCTTTCGCGCCAACGCACCTGCCCGGTCACCTGCTCGACGAGGCGCCGGCGGATTTCGCCGGGATCGGATATCGCGGAGGCGAGAACATTGGCGACCAGCGGAACGGCCGGAGTCTTGAGGTCTGCCGCGGCGAGCGCCTCGCGCATCCGGTCCGCCGCCGGCTGCATCAGGCTGCAATGGAAAGGCGCCGAGACCTGGAGGGGAATGGCGCGCTTCGCTCCCCTGCCCGGCGCAAGTTCGACCGCGCGTGCGACCGCAGCGGCCGCACCTGAGACGACGATCTGCCCGCCGCCATTGTCGTTGGCGATCTCGCAGGGCTCGCCCGGTGCCGACGCGTCCGCGCAGAGCGAGGCGATCGCGTCCTC
>JACMIV010000393.1 GCA_014380965.1 Rhizobiaceae bacterium
AGGTGCCTGTGCGCCGGCAATCCTCGATGAACGCAGCGACCTCGGGGTTGCCCTCTGCCGCCGCCTTCGCCAGCGGGTGGTCGGCGGCGACCGCGAGGAAGGACGCGCCGAAAAGCGTGTCCGGCCGGGTGGTGAAGACGATGAGGTTTGCGAAGCTCTCTCCGGCAGGCGAAGCCGGCACCGTCGACGCCTCTAGCGCCCAGCGCACCATCAGGCCCTCGGAACGGCCGATCCAGTTCTTTTGCATCAGGCGGACCTTGTCCGGCCATTCCGGCATATGGTCGAGGGCTGCGAGCAGCTCCTCGGCGTAATCGGTGATCTTGAAGAACCACTGCGTCAGTTCGCGCTGGACGACGTCCGCACCCGAGCGCCAGCCCTTGCCGTCGATCACCTGCTCGTTGGCCAGGACGGTGTTGTCGACCGGGTCCCAGTTGACGACGCCTTCCTTGCGGTAGGCCAGGCCTCGCTTCCACAGGTCGAGGAACCACGACTGCTGTTTGGAATAGTAGGCCGGATCGCAGGTCGCGAACTCGCGGGACCAGTCGAGCGAAAGGCCCATGGACTTCAGCTGCGCGCGCATCGCCGCGATGTTCTGGTAGGTCCAGTCGCGCGGATGCACCTTGTTCTGCATCGCCGCGTTCTCGGCCGGCATGCCGAAGGCGTCCCAGCCCATCGGATGCAGCACGTTGAAGCCCTTGGCCCGCTTGTAGCGCGCGACGACGTCGCCCATCGCGTAGTTGCGGACATGCCCCATGTGGATGCGCCCCGACGGATAGGGAAACATCTCGAGCACGTAGTATTTCTCGCCCGGCGCGTCGTCCTTCGTCTCGAAGAGCTTCGCGGCCTCCCAGGCGTCCCGCCAGCGGGGCTCACAGGCGCGGGGATTGTAGCGTTCGATGATCATGCGTCGGATTCGCTCGTTCGGACAGGACCGACCGGTGCCTCACCAGCGACGTGGGAGATGTCGCGTGAGGGGTCGGTGAAGCCTGCGTCCTAGCATCCGGGACAGGCGTTTCCTAGCGCCGGGTGGCGCGCAAGCCGCATCGAAAAAGGGGAGCGGCCTTTCGGCCCCTCCCCTTCCTTCAGTCGCGTCGGTCGGCGAAGCGCATTCAGCCCTTCGGCATGATCACGCTGTCGACGACGTGGATGACGCCGTTGGTGCATTCGATGTCGGCCGACGTAACGGTCGCGCCGCTGACGACGACGCCGTTGGTGCCGTCGACATGCAGCTCTTCGCCGTTGACGGAAGCGGGGGTCATGGTCTTGCCGGCGACGTCGGCGGCCATCACCTTCCCGGACAGGACGTGAAGCGTCAGGATCGCGGTGAGCTTGTCCTTGTTCTCGGGCTTGACGAGACTCTCGACGGTGCCGGCCGGAAGCTTGGCGAAGGCCTCGTCCGAGGGAGCGAAGACGGTGAACGGGCCGGCGCTCTTCAAGGTGTCCACGAGGCCCGCTGCGGTGACGGCGGCGACGAGGGTCTTGAAGGAACCGGCGGCGACGGCTGTATCGACGATGTCGTGCATGGGAAATATCCTTTGGAAAATGGAGGCCGGCCATTGCGCGGCTGATGTTCGAAATAGAGGGCGCGTTCGCGTCGAGCAGAGACAAAGGACCGCATGCGGCAATTGCCGCAAAGCACTTGAATGCTAACTTTGGATAGGAGCGTCATTGCAATGTCACGCGATGCGAGTTCGTGCCGACGCCTTTCGAAAAGCGCTTCGCCCGAACTGCGTGGTCCGCCTGTCGCGGCGACACTCTTCGCCGAGCCGCCGGCTTGACAGGCTCCCCTTGGCGCGGCCTCTGTCCTCCTCTCCGGGAAAACGACGCCCGGCGAGAACAGAATGGAGAGAGACCGCCTATGACCGCGATCGTCGACCGACTGAGCGAAGTTCGCGGCGCCATCCTTGCCGCAGAAGCGGGGGCCGGCCGCGCTCCCGGTTCGGTGGCGCTCGTCGCCGTTTCCAAGACCTACGACGCCGAGACGATCCTGCCGGTGCTCGGCGCCGGCCAGCGCGTCTTCGGAGAGAACCGGGTGCAGGAGGCGATGGGCAAATGGCCTGCCTTGCGCGAGAGGTTTCCCGATCTCGAACTCCACCTCATCGGCCCGCTCCAGTCGAACAAGGCCGCCGAGGCCATTGCCACCTTCGACGTGATCGAGACGGTCGACCGCGAGAAGATCGCCAAAGCGCTGGCGTTCGAAATGGAGAAGCAGGGTAAACGGCCGAGGCTCTACGTGCAGGTGAACACCGGCGAGGAGGCTCAGAAGGCCGGCATTCTCCCCGCCGAGGCCGTCGCATTCGTTGCGCATTGCCGGGAGGCGCACGGGCTCGCCATCGAGGGGCTGATGTGCATCCCGCCGGCGGAGGAAAACCCGGGGCCGCATTTCGCGCTGCTGGACAAACTCGCGAAAGAGGCTGAGGTCGAGAAGCTCTCGATGGGCATGTCGGGCGACTACGAGACCGCCATCGCCTTCGGCGCGACGAGCGTACGCGTCGGCTCGGCGATCTTCGGCGCGCGGGAGTAAAGAACGGGCGCCGACCCCCAAAGCTGCCGATCTCCACCCTTGTGGGGGAGATGGCCGCCCCTCGACAAAAGCTCGGCAGGCCAGAGGGAGGGTACCGGCGCAGACGCCGGATGGTCGCGAACGACGACGACCAGGGCATTGCATCTGAAAGCGGTGCGCGGGCGATTGGCGCGGCGTACCCCCCTCTGCCTGCCGGCATCTCCCCCACAAGGGGGAGATTAGGCTTGTCTTACGCGTGGATCGCTTTGCCGGCAAACGTCGCGAAGGCCGCCTCGCGAACGGCTTCCGACAGCGTCGGGTGGGCGTGGCTGGTCCTCGCCAGATCCTCCGACGAGCCGCCGAATTCCATCAGCACGGCGGCCTCGTGGATCATGTCGCCGGCGCCGAAGGCGACGATGTGGACGCCGAGCACCTTGTCGCTCGCCTCGTCGGCGAGGATCTTCACGAAGCCGTCGGTGTGCAGCATGGCGCGCGCCCTTCCGTTGGCGGTGAAGTTGAAGCGGCCGACCTTGTAGGCGATGCCGTCTCTCTTCAGCTCCTCCTCGGTGCGCCCGACCGAGGCGACTTCGGGGGCGGTGTAGACGACCGACGGGATGACGCCGTAGTTCACGTGGCCGGCCTGGCCGGCGATGATCTCGGCGAGCGCGACGCCCTCGTCCTCGGCCTTGTGGGCGAGCATCGGGCCCTTCACGACGTCGCCGATGGCGTAGATGCCGGGAACGTTCGTCTTGAAATGCCCGTCGATCTCGACGCGGCCGGCCTTGTCCATGGCGATGCCGAGCTCTTCGAGGCCGAGGCCCGCGGTGTAGGGTCGGCGGCCGGTGGCGACGAGGACCACCTCCGCCTCGATCGTCTCGGCCGCGCCGCCGGCGACCGGCTCGAACGTCACCGTCGCGCCGCCCTCGGCCTTGGAAACTCCCGTCACCTTGGAATTCAGCCTGAAGTCGAAGCCTTGCTTGGCCAGCATCTTCTGGAACTGGGCCGAAACGTCGCCGTCCATGCTCCCGAGGATCTTGCCGAGATATTCACCGACCGTGACCTTGGCCCCGAGACGGGACCAGACCGAGCCGAGCTCGAGGCCGATGACGCCGCCGCCGACGACGACCATCGTCTTCGGCACCTTCCGGAGCGCGATGGCATGGTCTGAGGAGACGATCGTGTCCGTGTCGAAGGCGACCTCGACGCCCGGAATGCCGGCGACGTCCGAGCCCGTGGCGATGACGACGGCCTTGGTCGCCAGCGTCTTCACCGAAGCGTCCTCGGCCGTCACCTCGACTTCGGTCGCGCTCTTGATGCGGCCGGTGCCGATGACGCCGTCGATCTTGTTCTTCTTGAACAGGAAGGCGATGCCGTCGACATTCGACTTCACCGTCTTGTCCTTGTGGGCGAGCATGGCCGACAGGTCGAGCTCGGGCGTCACCTTGATGCCGAGCTCGCCAAAGGAATGGCTCGCCTCGGAAAACATCTCGCTGGCGTGGAGGAGCGCCTTCGAGGGAATGCAGCCGACGTTGAGACAGGTGCCGCCGAAAGTTTTGTCCTTTTCGATCACTGCGGTCTTCATGCCGAGCTGAGCTGCGCGGATCGCGCAGACATAGCCCGCGGGGCCGGAACCGATGACGACGAGATCGTAGGAC
>JACMIV010000394.1 GCA_014380965.1 Rhizobiaceae bacterium
AAGTCCGCGTGACCCGGCGTGTCGACGATGTTGATATGCACGCCGTGGTAATCGACCGCCGTATTCTTGGCGAGGATCGTGATGCCGCGCTCCTTTTCGAGATCGTTGGAATCCATCGCCCGTTCTTCCTGGCGCTGGTTGTCGCGAAAGGAGCCGGACTGCTGGAGCAGCTTGTCGACGAGCGTGGTCTTGCCATGGTCGACGTGCGCGATGATCGCGATGTTGCGGAGCTTCATTCTCTACCACCGGAAAAGATTGGCGCGACGGGTGGTTTCACGTGCGTTTCACGTGAAACAAAAACCCCGGCACTTTGCATGGGAGGTGCCATACAGGAAATTTCGCACCTGCGAAAGGGCCGCCCTTGTCCGGCGCGCTGGCAGATCACCCCGTCGTCACATAGCGCCGCCAGTCGTGCTCCTCCTTGAAGCCGAGCGTTTCTCTGATCTTCCGGTTCGACAGCGGTCCCTCGAATCCCTCCAGCGGACGCGTCAGCGGGATGTCCGGGCAGTGCCGGGCGAGGAACTCGGCAGTCGGCACCGTCGCCGTGATCGTATCGTTCACCGCATTGAACACCTGGAAACCGAGACCGTCCTTCTCGATGCAGAGATCGACGATCTGGCCGAGGTCGCGCGCGTCGATATAGGTCCAGGCATTGCGCTTGCGCGACATCGGGTCGGCCAGGAACCCTTCGAACATCCCGTATTCGTGCGGCTCGATGACGTTGCCGATGCGCAGCGCGTAGATGTCCGCACCCGACCGCATCGCGAAGGCCCGCGCGGTCTTTTCGTTGACGACCTTCGACAGACCGTAGCTGTCCATGGGATCGATGTCGTAATCCTCTTCGAGCGGAAACGAATGGAAGTCCTTGTCGCCTTCCGCGAAGCAGACGCCGTAGGTGGTCTCGCTGGAGGCGACGATCACCTTGCGGATGCCGAGCTTCACCGCGGCTTCGATGACGTTGTAGGTGCCGACCGTATTGATGGCGAAGGTCTCGTTGTCCGGCCGGATCAGCACGCGCGGCACGGCGGCGAAATGCACCACGGCGTCGATCTTCGCCGGGCCGGTGCCGCCCGCGTATTCGTCGAGGCCGAAATGGGATGAGAGCGCGTTGAACATCTGCCCGCTGTCGCAGATGTCGGCGACGAGCGTGTTGACGCCGGGATGATAGAAGGGCGCGAGATCGACGTTGAGGACGGTGTGGCCGCGCTCCAGGAGATAGGGAACGACATGGCGGCCGGCCTTGCCGGTGCCGCCGGTGAATACGATGCGCTTGCCCATTGGGAGCCTCCAATAAAGTGCGCCGCCCGTTCAGGGAACGGGCCGCGTGATCGCGAGGGGAAGACCGCCTATTCGCTTTGACGGAAATTGCGGATGCGGTCGAAGAGGACGGCGAGGACGATGGCCCCACCGATGAAGGCGCCCTGCCAGAAGGCGTTGATGCCGAGAAGGCCGAGGCTGTTGCGGATCACCTCGATGAGGGCCGCGCCGACGATGGCGCCGAGCGCTGTTCCGATGCCGCCGGCAAGGTTGGCGCCGCCGATGACGGCCGCGGCGATCACCTGCAGCTCCATGCCGGCGCCGAGATTGGTCGTCACGGCACCCAGCCAGCCGGTCTGGATGATGCCGGCGATGCCCGCCGACAGGGCCGAGATCATGTAGACGGCGACCTTGATGCGCTTGACCGGAACGCCGGTCAGGGTTGCGGCGTGCTCGTTGCCGCCGATCGCGAAGACATGCCGTCCGAACTTCGTCCAGCGCAGCACGAAGCCGGTGAGAAGGGCGAGCACGACCATGTAGATGACGGGATTGGCGATGCCGAAGAGCCAGGCGCCGCCGCCGAGCGCCAGAAGCTGGTCGTGGTCGGGCCCGAACTGGAAGACCACCGTGTTGTTCGAGGCGACCATCGCCAGACTTCGCGCGATGGACAGCATTCCGAGCGTCACCACGAAAGGCGGGAAGTCGAGATAGGCGATGAGGATTCCGTTGAAGGCCCCGACGACGAGCGCCGTGCCGATGGCCGCCGCGATGCCGACCTCGATCGAGTAGCCGGCGTTCATGGTGACCGCGAGAACCATGCTGCAGAGGCAGAGGACCGAGCCCACGGACAGATCGATGCCGCCGCTGATGATGACGAGGGTCATGCCGAGCGCGATGATCGCGACGAACGTGACGTTGCGGGTGATGTTGTAGATGTTCTTCGGGGTCGCGAAGGAATCCGTCGCGAAGGAAAGGAAGAGGCAGGCAAGGCCGAGCGCGATCAGAACCCAGAAGGTCTGACTCGCGAGCCTATTCGAGAGCCACCCGTGCTGCTTCTGTGCGATCGTCTGATCCAGCGTGACTGCCATGGTCGACCTTGCGATTGGTGAATGTTGGACTCTGCGGCGCGGGGTTCATGCCGTCTCGATAGCGCCGGTGATGAGGCCGGTGATCTCCTCGGGGGAGCTCCTGGCGATCGTCTTGTCGGCGACCTTGCGTCCGCGCCGCATGACGATGACCCGGTCGGCGACGGTGAAGACGTCCGGCATCCGGTGACTGATGAGGACGACCGTGATGCCCTGGTCGCGCAGGCGACGGATGAGGTTGAGCACCTCGGCGACCTGCCGGACCGAGATCGCCGCCGTCGGCTCGTCCATGAGCACGACCTTGGCGTCCGACAGCCGCGTGCGGGCGATCGCCACGGCCTGCCGCTGGCCGCCGGACATCTTGCGCACGAGATCGCGCGGCCGCGTCTCGGACTTCAGCTCGGCGAATATCTCCGCAGAGCGCTTGTACATCGCGCCATAGTCGAGAATGCTGAACGGGCCGAAGCCGCGCTTCAGTTCGCGGCCGAGATAGACGTTGGCGGCGGCCGTCAGGTTGTTGCAGAGGGCGAGATCCTGGTGGACGATTTCGATGCCGTGCTCGCGCGCGTCGACCGGCTTGTTCATGACAAGCTCGTCGCCGTTCATCTTCAAGCTGCCCTGGCTCGGGCGAAAGTTGCCTGCGATCATCTTGACGAGCGTCGACTTGCCGGCGCCGTTGTCGCCCATGAGCCCGACGACCTCGCCGGCCATCAACTCGAACGAGACGTCGTTCACCGCTTGGATCGCGCCGAAATTCTTCGAAACGTTGGTCAATGCCAAAACTGACACGCGCTGCCTCCCCATGCCGCAAGACCGCCGATGCCGCGCCGGTCTTACGCCGGAGTTCGAGCACACGTCGCGCAGCACCTCGCCTCGTGCTGCAGCGGCCTTCCGGGTGCAATACGGCACGATCGCTCAGCGGGCGTCAACCATTTGTCTGACGAAACCCAGGTCGGTCATCGCGAAAGGTCGTTTTGTCCGACAAATTCTGTTGACGGCCGATCGGGGCCAAGATTAGCTTCGTGAAACCTGAAGCTGCCCAGACGTACGGCCTTCGAAGCTCTGCGGCGAACGATCGGGACCGGGCCTTGCGCGGGTTCGACCGCCGTTCCGCCATGGGAATGCGACGGGTTCAAAACGATCCGGCGAAAAGGTCCTGGCCACAAGGGACTGTGCCGCAACGATATCGCCGGTTCCGTTCGGGCGGCGTGTCATCAACGGGAGGACTTTATATGAAGAAAATGATCTTGGCGGCCGCCACCGTCGCGCTGGCGCTCGGTGCCGGTCCGGCACTGGCGAAGAAGCAGCTCGTGATCGTCGTGAAGGGGCTCGACAATCCGTTCTTCGAGGCGATCAACCAGGGTTGCCAAAAGTGGAACAGCGAGAATGCCGCTTCCGAATACGAATGCTTCTATACCGGGCCCGCTTCGACCTCGGACGAGGTCGGCGAGGCGCAGATCGTGCAGGACATGCTCGGCAAGGCCGACACCGTGGCGATGGCGATTTCGCCGTCCAACGCCAAGCTGATCGCCCAAACGCTGAAGACCGCCGCCCCGACGATCCCGATCATGACCATCGACGCCGACCTGTCGTCGGAAGACGCGTCGCTGCGCAAGACTTATCTCGGCACCGACAACTACCTCCTCGGCTTCAAGCTCGGCGAGTACATCAAGGCGAAGAAGCCGGACGGCGGCACGGTCTGCACCATCCAGGGCAATCCCGGCGCCGACAACATCCTTCGCCGCGCGCAGGGCACGCGGGATGCGCTGTCTGGCGAGAAGGGCATCGCCGCGCTTGCCGGCGAGGGAGGCTGGACCGAGGTCTCGGGTTGTCCGGTGTTCACGAACGACGACGGCGCCCGCGGCGTCCAGGCGATGACCGACATCCTCGCCGCCAATCCCGATCTCGACGCCTTCGCCATCGAAGGAGGCTGGCCGCTCTTCGGCGCGCCGCAGCCCTATCGCGACCTGTTCCGGCCCCTCGCCGAGCGCATCGCGAGCGGCGACTTCGTGGTCGCGGCCGCCGACACGATCGGCGACGAAGTGGCGATCGCACGAGAGGGTCTCGTGACCGCTCTCGTCGGCCAGCGGCCCTTCGAGATGGGCTACAAGGCGCCGCAGGTGATGATCGATCTCATCGAGGGCAAGACGGTCGAGGATCCGGTCTTCACGGGCCTCGACGAGTGCACCCGCGAGACGGTCGATACCTGCATCCAGAAGTAGGCGGAGCGGGGAGCGCCCTTTCTGCGCTCCCCGAACCTCGCAATGCTCTGGAAAGGAGTTATGCCAAAACCCGTGACCTCTCACCGTTGCGACAGGGCTCAACGGCCGCAATACAAAGCCGAACGAGCCGGAGTCACGATCTTGCAAGATACATCGCCCGGAGCGGTCGCGGAGCCTGAGGTCGTCGCGAGCGCTCCGGTCGGTTCGACGCAGGATGCCCCAGCCGCCGCGCGGCAGGCGGGGGTCAACGTCCACGAGTGGCTTGCCGGCGAGATCGGGCTCAGGATCGTGCGCGGCGACTATCCGCCGGGAACGATCCTGCCGAACGAGGCGAAGTGGTCCGAGATGTTCGGCGTCGGCCGCTCGGCGGTCCGCGAAGCGATCAAGATGCTGATGGCGAAAGGTCTCCTCAGCTCGCGGCCGAAGATCGGAAGCTGGGTCGAGCCGACCAAGCGCTGGAACCTTCTCGACCGCGACGTGCTCGCCTGGTACGCGACCGCACCAGACCGGGAAGCCTTCCTCAGGACGGTGCAGGAACTGCGCTGGATCATCGAGCCGGAAGCGACCGCGCTCGCTGCGCTTCGCCGCACGGACGAGCAGATGGCCGAGATCTCGCAGGCCTGCCGCGAGATGGGCGCGGCCACGTCCCTCGCCGAGAGGACGAAGGCGGACACGCGGTTCCACCTCGCCATCCTGCGCGCCTCGGGCAACGATCTCCTCGTGCCGCTCGGCGTGATCATCGAATCCGCGCTCGAGCATCTCTTCGTCTACGTGACCCGCGAGCGCGACCGCCTCGACCAGGTTCAGAAGAGCCACGAGGCGATCGAAAAGAGCATTCGCGACCGGCGCCCGGAACGTGCGCGCAAGGCGGTGCGGCGACTTCTCGCCAACACCGATCGCATCATCAAGGACCAGTCGGAACTCTCTTAGCTCCGTCGGCCCGAGCCGGCGTTTAGCGCCTCTGCCGTCATCCCATCCGGACGGGGTCGAGCGTCGTCTTCCACAGTTCGACGTCGTCCTGATCCATGAGCCGCACGGTCATCTGCTCGGTGGAGCCGTCGATGTCGACGATGCCGAAGAACTGGAGGCCGGCCGAAGGGGGAAGGTTCTGCCCCTGTTCGGCGGTGGGCGCCTTCACGAAGCGGGTCTCGGGGCCGAAGGTCGGGTCGAGGTCGCCGGGGCCAAACGTGCCGGAGTGGATCGGGCCGGAGACAAACTCCCAGAAGGGCTCGAAATCCTGGAACTTGGCGCGGTCCGGGCTGTAGTGGTGCGCGGCGGTATAGTGCACGTCGGCGGTCAGCCAGACCGTGTTCGTGATGCCCGCCGCCTTGATGAAGGACAGGAGGCCGGCGATCTCGAGCTCGCGGCCGAGCGGCGCGCCGGGCTCGTTGTTGGCCACGGCTTCGGCGCCTTTCTTGTTCGCGCCGTCGTTCCAGACGACGAGGCCGAGCGGCATGTCGGCGGCGATGACCTTCCAAGTCGCTTTCGAGGCGGAGAGCGCCTGCTTCAGCCATTGCACCTGGGCAGCGCCGAGGATGCGCGCGGCGTCCGACAGTTCGGTCTCGACGGCGTCGCCGTTCGGGCCGCGATACGAGCGCATGTCGAGGAAGAAGACGTCGAGCAGCGGGCCGTAGGCGATCTTGCGGTAGATGCGGCCGGGCTCTTCCGGCGTGAAGCGGATCGGCGCCATCTCGTGGAAGGCCTGCCCTGCGCGGGCGGCGAGGACGCGAACGTTCTTCTCGGCATAGCGGTCGTCGGCCGTCAGATCCTTCGACAGCGACCAGTTGTTGACGACCTCGTGGTCGTCCCACTGGAAGAAGGTCGGCACGACGGCGTTCATGTCCCGCACGTTCGCGTCGAGGAGATTGTATTTCCACTGGCCGCGATATTCGTCGAGCGTCTCGGCGACCTTCGCCTTTTCGGGGATGACCAGGTTCTTCCAGACCGTGCCGTCCGGCAGATCGACACTCTCCTTCATCGGACCGTCGGCATAGATCGTGTCGCCGGAGTGGAGGAAGAAGTCGGGCTCGTGGCGGGCCATGGTGGCATAGGTCATCATGCCGCCGCGCGCCTCGTCGATGCCCCAGCCTTGGCCGGCGGTGTCGCCCGACCAGACGAACTTGATCGAGCGGCGCGAGGCGGGCGCGGTGCGGAACCGGCCGACGATCGGCTCGGACACGGCGTTGACGTCGGAAAGGTCCGTCGCCACGGCGCGCCAGAAAATGTCCTGGTCCGAGGGAAGGTCGGCAAGGAGCCGCTTCACCGCGAAGTCGTGGCCGGGAACCGCATCGAGCGCGCCGAGGCGGACGGGGCGGGCGAAGCTTTCCGTCGTCGCCCATTCGAACGCGACGCGGGCCGGACGATCGGTGCGCGTCCAGGCCATGCCGGATGCCGTGTCGACATCGCCGGACTGGACGCCGTGGCTGAAGATCGGCCGCGCCTGCGCCCGGCTCAGCGCCGGCATCGCCAGCGTGAGGGCGCCGGCGCCGGCGGAGGCAAGGATCTGACGGCGGGTGAGGCGGAGGGTCTGGCGCATCGCATTTCTCCTCGACAAGACGATTCACCCTCTGTCGCCCCCGAGCATGGCGCTGAATTGTCAGGTCTGCGAAGCTTTTGTAACGATTCCAGACGGCGCCCTCGGTTTCCGCGTCACGGAGCACGCTCTGCTTCGGTCCGGCCTGGCCGACTGCGACGGCGGGCCTGAAGTCCAGTCCGGCCTCACGCTTGTCCGGATCGTCATCCCGGACATGATCCGGGATCCATGCCGAGCCGGTCCCGGTAGGCGGTTCGGGTCAGGACGAAGTCGGCAAGGCCCACCGACTTTGCCATCTTCGGCGCTTTGGCATGAATCCCGGATCAAGCCGGGAATGACGATTCTGAAACGATCACGCCTCACGATCCGTCAGCGCGGCTCATCCGGCGTGATCAACGGAAACCGGATCAGGCCGCGAACCCTCGTTTTCGCAGAAGTGCTTCCGTGGTCGGCATCCGGCCGCGAAAGGCGGTGTAGAGCTCGGCCGGGTCCGCGCTATCCCCAGCGGAATAGACGTGGCGCAGCAGCTTTTCGCCGGTCGTCTTGTCGAAGGCGTCGCCGGTCTCGGTGAAGGCTTCGAACGCGTCGGCGTCGAGCACTTCGGACCAGAGATAGGAATAGTATCCAGCCGAATAGCCGTCCCCGGAGAAGATGTGCGCGAAATGCGGCGCACGATGGCGCATGACGATCTCGCGCGGCATGTCGAGGCCGGCGAGGATCTCGGCCTCGCGGGCCAGCGGATCGGCGGGCGCCTCCGACGCTTCGTGGAGCATGAGGTCGACGAGGGCGGAGGCGGTGTATTCGACGGTCTCGAACCCGGCATTGACGTCCCGCGCCGCCTTCATCTTGGCGAGCAGCGCTTCCGGCAAGGGCTCGCCGGTCACGACGTGGCGCGCGTGGCGGTCGAGGACCTCCGGCACGGTCAGCCAATGCTCATAGAGCTGCGAGGGCAGTTCGACGAAGTCGCGGGCGACCGAGGTGCCTGAAAGGCTGGGCCACGTGACGTTCGACAGCATGCCATGGAGCGCGTGACCGAACTCGTGGAAGAGCGTGCGCGCGTCGTCGATCGAGAGCAGTGCCGGCTTGCCGGCGGCGGGCTTGGCGAAGTTCATGACGTTGTAGATGACGGGCAGCTGGCCGCCATCCAGCTTGTGCTGCCTGGCAAGCGCGCTCATCCAGGCGCCGGAACGCTTGGACTGCCTTGCGAAATAGTCGCCGAGAAACGTCGCGATCTCCGCGCCGTCGGCGTTTCGCACGCGCCAGACCCGCACGTCCGGATGCCAGGCCTCCCTCTCGGCGAGGCGCTCGAAGGAGAGGCCGAAAAGGCGGGAAGCGACGTCGAAGGCCGCTTCGATCATGCGGTCGAGCTCGAAATAGGGCTTCACCTCGGCGTCATCGAAATCGAACTCGGCCTTGCGCCGCTTCTCGGCGAAATAGCGCCAGTCCCAGGGCTCCAGCGGCCCATTGCCGCCCTCGGCAACCGCAAGGCCGGACAGGGCGATCGCGTCCGCGACAGCCCGCTCGCGCGCCCTCACCCAGACCTGTTCGAGGAGGTCGCGGACGGCGCCGGGCGTCTTCGCCATGGCGTCGTCCAGCTTGTAGGCGGCAAAGCTCGCATAGCCGAGGAGCTTCGCCTTTTCCGCGCGCAATGCAAGGATCTCCGCCAGGACGGCGCGGTTGTCGGTCGGGCCGTCGTTCTCGCCGCGGGCGATCCAGGCGCGGAAGGCACTTTCGCGCAAGTCCCGCCGGTCGGAGAAGGTGAGGAAGGGAACGACGATCGAGCGCGACAGGGTGAGGGCGTAGGGCTTGGCGCCGTCACTGGCGAGGCCGCGTTCGCGGGCCGCCTCGGCCATGGCCGAGCGAAGGTCCCCGGGAAGGCCGACAAGGTCACCCTCGCCGAGCGCCAGCACGAAACCACGCTCGTCGGCGAGAATGTTCTGCGAGAAGCCGGTGCCGAGCTCCGAGAGGCGCGCGTCGATCTCGGCAAGACGCGTCCTGTCCGCGCCGACGAGCCGCGCGCCGCCGCGCACGAAACCCTTGTAGACTCGGTCGAGGAGGCGAAGGTCCTCCGCCGAGCACCCCTCTTCGGCGGCTAGCACGTCGCGGCGGGCCTGGATCGCCTCGATGCGCGCGAAGAGGCGCGAGTCGAGCGAGATTGCCGAGGAATGACGCGACAGTTTCGGCGAGACAGACCGCTCGACGGCCTG
>JACMIV010000395.1 GCA_014380965.1 Rhizobiaceae bacterium
CGCCTGCATCGCCGCGTTGCGCTCGTTCTGGCCGAGTTCGCCGGAAAGGGCCACGGCCGAGAAGCCGCGCTCAAGGAGGCCCGAATAGAGATGGCGGACCGACTCACGAGTGTTGCAGAAGACGATGGCGCTCGGCGCTTCGGCAAACCGGATGAGATTGACGACGGCGTGTTCGACCTCGTTCGGCGCGATGCGCACGGCGCGGTACTCGATATCGACATGGCCCGTCGTGCCGCGCGAGACTTCGAGGCGCATCGCGTCGCGCTGGTAGCGCTTGGCAAGCGCCGTGATGGCTTTCGGCAGCGTTGCGGAAAACAGCAGCGTCCGGCGGCTTTCCGGCGTCGCTTCCAGGATGAACTCGAGGTCTTCTCGAAAGCCGAGATCCAGCATTTCGTCCGCCTCGTCGAGCACGACCGCCTTTAGCGCCCCGATCTGCAGCCGACCGCGTTCGAGATGGTCGCGCAGGCGTCCGGGCGTCCCAACGACGATATGCGCCCCGGCCACGAGCTTCTTCTGCTCGGCGCGCGGATCCATTCCGCCGACGCAAGTGACGATCTTCGCGCCCGCATGCTCGTAGAGCCAGTCGAGCTCCCGGTGGACTTGGAGGGCGAGTTCGCGCGTCGGCGCGACGACCAGCGCCAGCGGCTGCGAGGCCTGATCGAAGCGCTCAGCGTCGCCGAGCAGTGTCTTGGCGAGCGCGAGGCCATAGGCGACCGTCTTGCCGGACCCGGTCTGCGCAGAGACGATGAGGTCGCGGCCCTCGGCGGCCGGATCGAGCACGGCGTCCTGGACCGGCGTCGGATCGGTGTAGTCGCGCTCGGCGAGGGCGCGTTCGAGGGGCAGGCTGGTCGGGCGGAACGGCACGGGCGGCAATCCTTGGGTGACGGGATCGCGGTTCGATCCTTCAGGGCGCCATCTTGTCCAGTCGGATCCCATGTCCGGTCGAACGCATCGTGGCACATTCAGCGAAAGGCCCGCGCGCACCGGGGAGCCCGGTGCCGCAGGGTAGAAAGAGACCGGAGCCGGCTCGGGGAAAACGGTTTGAGCACGACCGACATGGCGCAACGCCAGACATCCGCGCCAGCCTCCACGACGAAGACTTGCATCTCATACAGCGCAAATGGGCCGGCGCCTACTCGCAAGGGTAAGGCTCGGCCTTCGTCTGACGGCACAGGCGAGCGGAGCCCTAGGCCCCGGCGACCCTACTTCTTGCGTTGCTTGCGCGCCGCATAGCGCGCGTCGCGCGCCGCCTTGCGCTCGGCCTCGTCCATCACGACACGGTTGACGCGCTCGTCCGCGATCGCCTTGCGAGCCGCTTCTTCTGCGACCTTCTCGGCCTCGATGGCGGCGAGGCGCTCGACCTCTTCCTGCTTCTTGCGGGCGATCTCGGCGCGCTTGGCTTCTGCCTTGGCTTCCTTGGCGTCGGCGCGTGCTTTGCGCTCGGCGATGCGGGCCTGCACCTCCGGGTCGTTTTCGTCAGGCTTTGTCTTAAACTTCTCCAGAAGCGCCTTCTTGGCGGCAAGGGCCGCGGTGCGACGTTCGGCGAAGTCGTTTTCCTTGGGAGTGCTCAATGCTGAAACGGTCCGATTTTGAAGAAAAGGCGCTGGCCGCGCACATAGGCGACCGCGCGGCGACGGAAAACCCGTGCCGAAGTTCGCCCGGCAATAGTCCGAACGTCGCCAAAGGTCAAGTTTGACCGCTTGGGCCAAGGGTAGGTGGCGCCGCGAACCCGCGGCGCCGGTTCACCCGACAGGAACTCGAGATCAGTCCGGTCCGGCGGGATCAGTTCGCAGCGTCCTTCGCAGGAGCATCGTTCTCCTCGTCCTCGTCCTCGTCGCCATCGTCTTCACCGAACGGGAACTGCTTGATCATCTCCTCGACGTCGTCGGAAATCTCACCCAGGAAATCCATCGCGTCATCGACGTCTTCCGCGCCCTGAGTGACCAGCATGACGAGCTGCATCTTGAGAACGGTCGCAACCTCCTCGAGGTCCAGGCCCTGAAAAAGGGTAGACACCTTGTCCGCAAGGTCTTCCAGTTCCTGTTCGGTCGCCATGTCGATCCCTTCCGTTTTTCAGGCCCTGCACCACGCGCCGCCACGGCCGCGTCGAGGTCCTGCTTCTGACGGCAGGGGCTTACACGGGCCGTCGCGGCGGTTCAATCGAGGACGGTCGAATAGGTGCGAGGAACGACGTTGGAAAGACGGACGCGCAGTATTCAACGCTGGGCGCACTGATCTTGCGCGAGCAGCGCCGCCTGTCAGTGCATCGTCTCGTCGTCATCGAGAAAGGCGGCGATGCCGTCTTCCTCCAGAATCCGGCTGAACTCCTCATAGGCATCCCGCTCGGTGCTGAACAACTCGTCCCACGTCGTCGAGTTGTCGTCGACGTCCACCACTTCCAGCGCCCACCCCTTGTCGCTTCCGACGACCCGGTAGATGTGCACCTGCACTGTCCGGTCGTCGCGCGTCACCAGTCCGCCAAGTTCCGAAAATTCCAGCTCCACGTCATCGTCTGTCATGGCGCGATCACCCCTCGAACCTCGTCGGTCTTGAGCCTAACGGATCTATGCGGTTCCGACCCTTCCGGGAGGCCCGCACCGTAAGAATCACGAACCCGACCTCGGCGTTTCGCTCAAGGCCAAGCTCTGCGGGCAGGATTACCGATTGGCAAAACTCTGAAGTCTGGATGGTGGGCGTGACAGGGATTGAACCTGTGACCCCTACGATGTCAACGTAGTGCTCTCCCGCTGAGCTACACGCCCATCCGACGACGCGGCATAGATCACAGGTGCGAAGGAGGCGTCAAGAGTGTTTCCGCACGATGTGCGGGGCGGTGACGCAAAGGGCCAAGACGCCTCCTCGCAACGCCTTTTCTTAGAGATTCAGGCCGCGTCCTGGAGCATCTTTCCGACTTCGTCGACGAGTTCACGAAGGTGGAAGGGCTTGGAAAGGATCTTGGCGTCCTTCGGGGCCTTGGAATCCGGGTTGAGCGCAACGGCGGCAAAACCGGTAATGAACATCACCTTGAGATCGGGATCGAGTTCGGTCGCACGACGCGCGAGCTCGATTCCATCCATCTCCGGCATCACGATGTCGGTCAGCAACAGCGAGAAGGGCTCCTCGCGCAGTCGCTCGTAGGCACTGCCGCCGTTGTCGTATGCGGTGACGTCATATCCGGCCTTTTCCAGGGCTTTCGCCAGGAAACGGCGCATGTCGTTGTCGTCTTCGGCGAGGAGAATCTTGAACATAGAGCTTTTCCAGGGTCTACCGCGGCGCCGCCGCTCCGGACTGTTGGCGTAACACGCGTCCATTTAACAGATTGCTCAGATAAATCCCAAATGGAATGGATAGCATTCTGCGCTGCGGCGCCATATTTTCGATGAAGCGATGAAACAAGGCCGAATCGTCCGATCGGCCGCCCTCCCGGGGAAAACCCGGCAGACGGAAAGGCCGACCTTGTCCGAGACGATGCCGACCCTTCAGACCTCGGCAGGACCTTGCCCTGCTTTCGAGGTCCTGGCTCCGGCACTTCAGACCCTTCCCCTCGTGTTCTGCTCGCCCCATTCGGGCCGGGTCTATCCGACCTCCTTCATCGGATCGTCACGCCTTGCGGGCGATGCGATCCGCCGGTCGGAGGATCTCTTCGTCGACCAGCTCTTCGATTTCGTACCGGCCCTCGGCGCGCCGCTGCTCATCGCCCGTTTCCCACGCGCTTTCCTCGACGTGAATCGGGAGCCTTACGAACTCGATCCAGCGATGTTTTCCGAGGACCTGCCGGGCTTCGTCAACGTTGCGTCGGTGCGGGTGGCCGGCGGCCTTGGAACGATCCCGCGCATCGTCGCCGAGCGTGAGGACATCTATCGCGACAAATTGTCCGTCGCCGAGGGGCTCGGTCGGATCGAGGACATCTACAAGCCCTTTCATGCGTCGCTCGCCGACCTCGTGAAGGCGACGCGCGACCGTTTCGGGATCGCGATCCTCGTCGACTGCCATTCCATGCCCTCGACGGTCCGGGCGCTGCCGGGAGGCCGCCGACCGGACATCGTCCTCGGCGACCGCTTCGGGACCAGCGCGTCGAACCACATCGTCTCGCTTGCGGCCGACAGCCTGTCGGCGCTCGGCTACGACGTGATGCGCAACAAACCCTACGCCGGCGGCTACATCACCGAGCGTTACGGCCGGCCGGGCGGCGGCATCCACGCCCTCCAGATCGAGATCAACCGCGGCCTCTATGCCGACGAGAAGCATTTCGTGCCGAACCTGAACTTCGATCGCCTCCGTTCCGACCTCGTCTCCTTCGTCTCGGCCTTTGCGGCAGAGATCGAGGCGGGTGACAGCCGATCCGCCGCGGCGGAATAGACCGTCGCCATCGGCGTCTCGATCGACCCGCGCACCGGCCAAAAAAAAACCGCACTGCGGTGAGGCAGCGCGGTGTCAAGTCTAGGGAGGAAACGCCCATCTCTGGGCTGCGGTAGAGACTACCGCAATGCAAAAACTATGATGCGGCGCATGATCTGTCAATGATGTTGACTTAAATTTCGAAGTCGCGCCGAAAGGGACGTGCTTTCGAGACCGGGTCCTCGATGCAGTGGGGCGAGACAAGCGCGTCCCGAGCGTCTATGCACGCGGCGTCGATGACGAGGAGCCGGCGATGTCGAGCATGAGCGCACTGCCGGGACCGGCGTTTTTGTTTCGTCTCGCTGCCGCCGCGGCAGCCGAAAGTCTTCCGCGTTTTCGACAGGGCGGAAGCGTCGACAACAAGCTCGAGAACGCCTTCGACCCCGTGACGGAGGCCGACCGTGCGGCCGAGCGGGCGATCCGGAGCCTCATCGAAAAAGAGTATCCCGACCATGCCATTCTCGGCGAGGAGTACGGCCTTTCCGGCGGCGGCATCCACCGCTGGGTGATCGACCCGATCGACGGGACCCGCGCCTTCATTTCCGGCGTGCCGGTCTGGGGGACATTGATCGGCCTCGTCGTGGACGACGTCGCGCGCATCGGCATTATGCACCAACCCTTCACCGGCGAACGTTTCTGGGCGGACGGAACCTCGGCATTCTACGATGGCCCGGGTGGCGGACGCGCGCTGAAGGTGAGGCCGACGCAGCGTCTCGACGAGGCGACGCTCTTCACCACCTCGCCGCGCCTCTTTTCGGGTGAAGCTCTGGCGCGCTTTGAAAAGCTGGAAGCCAGTGTGCGGATGACCCGCTTCGGGACCGACTGCTATGCCTTCGCGATGCTCGCCGCAGGACACGCCGATCTCGTGGTCGAGTCGGGGCTGAAGCCTTATGACATCGTGGCCCTGATCCCGATCGTCGAGCAGGCTGGTGGGGTCATCACGACGGTTTCTGGCGGCCGGGCGGAGGAGGGCGGCGAGATCGTCGCGGCAGCGACTGCCGAACTCCACGCAGCGGCCCTCCAGATCCTCGCTGATTGAAAAAAAGCGCCGTCAGAACGTCAAGGCGCCCCCGATGAAGGCATCCGCCGCTGCCAGGAATGGTGCGCGGTAGACGTCGGCTTCCTGCATGAGCTCATGCCGTGCGCCGGGGATCGACAAGCCGTGGCCCGAGCGCATCCGCCAGGCGAGTCGCTCGGCGGCGGGGCTGGAAACCACGCTGTCGGCGCCCGCCGTCACCACCAGCGTCGGAACCTTGATCTCGGCGATCCGCTCCGACTCATCGAAACGCCGGCTGGTCCGTGTGGCTGCGGCCACCCAAGCCGCAGTCGGCCGGCCGGCGAAGAGGTGCGGCGCTGCCGCCTCCAAGGCACGGTTGCGCTCGAAACGGCGCGCGTCGTGCGTCAGCGGGTTGCGTTCGGCGGTCCAGCCTGCCGAGTGGCCTCCGCGTCTGACCGGGAGCGACCCGAGACCCAGGAGGCCGAGCGCACTGGTGGCGTAGAACAGGCCGCCGGTGCGTCGAGACCTCGCTGCGAGCGCGACGAGCGGCGCGCCGACGACGATCCGCTCCACGCGGTTCACGAGGCGCGGTGCCGCCATCAGCGCCACGGCCCCGCCCATGGAATGGCCGAGAAGGGCGTAGGGGCCCCGGCAATCCGGCAGTATCACGTCTCGGAACATGCTTTCGAGGTCGGAGACATAGGCGTCGAAGCTCGTGACATGGCCGCGGGTACGATCGCGCAGAAGCCGGTCAGACCCGCCCTGACCGCGCCAGTCGAAGGTCGCGACCATGTAGCCGAGCGCGGCAAGGTCGGTAATGGTCTCGAAATACTTCTCGATCGACTCGTTGCGCCCCTGGAGAAGCACGATCGTTCCGCGCGTTCGCGACGCCGTGCTCGGACAGACGGCGAAGCGCAGGCGGATCCGGTCGCGGGTCGACAGGACCCCGGTGCGCAGACCCTCCGGCTTCGGATTGCCGTCGATCTCGACGAGACTGTTGAGTTTGAAGACGTCGTTCATGCAAGGTCCGCTGCGCCGGGCGCGCATGAGCTGGCGGCGCGCTGTCCAGCGCCGTCACCATGACGTTTAACCGGTTCGGACTGAAGCAAGGTTAATCCAGTGGACAAAACAAGGTCGGGAGCCCCCGTGAGGAGACTCCCGACCCGGGCGGCCGCAACGGAAGGGACGGGACGTTGCGACCGTTCTCGAAATCCCGGTGACCCGGGAATATCGTCAGCGCGAATAGAGGCCGAGCCGGCCGCCCCCGAGGTCGAACTCGATGCCCGGCCCCGGACCTTGATCGCGGCGCC
>JACMIV010000396.1 GCA_014380965.1 Rhizobiaceae bacterium
ATCGTCGCCTCCGGCCTCTTCATCGCCTTCCGCGAACGCCGGCTCGGCAAGGCGCCGTTGCCGGTCGAGCCGGTGTGAGGGGGATAATGCGCTGGTGACGGACGCGGGGGCGCGTGTCTCACGTGAAACACTCTTTCCCGAGCCCCCACCATGGGTGAGCACCTATCCCGACCGCTTCGCCTCGTCCGCCATGTGCGCCCTGATGATCGAGGCGAAGTCGGCGTCGGCGGTGAAGCCGAATTGCAGCGCCCGGCTTGCGTCGAAGTCGCGGGGCCAGCCGGCGACGATGGCCTTGATGGTCTCGTCGGGAACGCGCTTCACCCGGGCGGCTGCTTCCTCGCCCGCGACCTCGCGTAGCGTCTCCACCATCTCGGCGACGGTGACGGAGAGTCCAGGCATCGTCAGGGAGCGCCGCGCGCCGAGGGGGCCCGTGTCCATCGTCGCGGCGTGGATGAGGAAGCCGACGGCCGAGGCGGGGCTTGCCACCCAGTGACGCACGTCGTCGTCGACCGGGAGGACGGCGTCGACGCCGGCCAACGGCTCGCGGATGATGCCGGAGAAGAAGGAGGAGGCGGCCTTGTTCGGCTTGCCGGGCCGCACGACGATGGTCGGCAGGCGGATGCCGACGCCGTCGACGAATCCCTTGCGGGAATAGTCGGCGAGGAAGAGCTCGCAGATCGCCTTCTGCGCGCCGTAGCTGGTCAAGGGGGCGTTGAGGAAGGTGTCGGTGATCGGCTCCTCGAAAGGCGAGCCGAAGACGGCGATCGAGGAGGTGAAGACGAGGCGCGGGACGTAGCCGCCGCCGACGCTGCGGATCGCGTCGAGGACGAAGCGCATGCCGTCGAGGTTGATGCGGTAGCCCTTCTCGAAATCGGCCTCCGCCTCGCCGGAAACGATCGCCGCGAGATGGAAGATCACGTCGGGCCGCGCCGCGATCAGCGCCGTCACGGTCGCCTCGTCGGAGATGTCGCCGGCCTGCCGCGCGATCGCGATCGTCTCCGCGCCGCCGGAGACGCCGGGCTCCACGACGTCGAAGAGGTCGAGCCCCGTGATCGGCCGGCCACCGAGCGAGCCTGCGGCGAGCAAGGCCTCGGCGAGCTTGTGGCCGACCATGCCGGCCGCGCCGAGGATGAGGATCTTCATGCGTGTCTCCTTTTGTCCCGTCGGAACCCGCTTCTTCCGGCGAGCCTTTTCTGCGGACTGCGTACGACCGCTGAACCGGTGCTGCCGATCGGGCGGACGCAGTCCCGCGATCGAGTGCCACAGGTCTGAAAATCAGTCCAGTTCCGGCCCGCCGAAACGGCTCCGAGGTGCGTCGCCGGGTGCCCTCAGAGCGACCAGCCGCCGTCGATCAGCTGCGTCGTGCCCGTGGTGAAGCCGCTCTCGTCGGAGGCGAGGTAAACGGCGAGAGCGGCGATCTCGTCCGGTTTGCCGAGCCGGCCCATCGGCTGGCGGGAGATGAACATCGCCTCCGCCTTGTCGCGGCCGCCGACGGTTTCGCCGAGCGCATCGATGCGCTGCTCCAGCGAAGGCGATTCGATTGTGCCGGGGCAGATGGCGTTGCAGCGGATTCCGCGCGCGATGAAGTCGATGGCGATCGAGCGGGTGAGGCCGATGACCGCCGCCTTCGACGCCATGTAGACGTAGCGGTTCGGCGCCGCCTTGATCGAGGACGCCGCCGAGGCGACATTGATGATCGACCCGCCGCCCTTTTCCAGCATCTTCGGCAGGAGGCCGGAGATCATCCGGTGCATCGCCTTGACGTTGAGGTCGAAGGAGAAGTCCCAGTCGCGTTCCGCACAATCGAGGATCGTGCCGTGGTGGACGTAGCCGGCGCAGTTGAAGAGGATGTCGGGCGCGGGAAGCTCGGCCGCGTAGTCAACGACCGCCGCAGCGGACGTGACGTCGAGCGCAGCAGGCCTCACGTCTCCGAACTCGCCGAGCCCTTCCAGCTTGGTTCCGTCGAGATCGGATGCGTAGACCGTTGCGCCTTCGCGTAGGAAGGCCTCCGCCACCTTGCGCCCGATCCCCTGTCCCGCGGCCGTCGCCACCGCCACCTTGCCGTAGAGCCGTCCTGCCATGTCCGTCGCCTTCCAATCTTGCCACAAGCTTAAACGCCAAACGCTACACGCCATAGGCTATAGCGTGTGACTTATAAATCACGCGCTATAACTCGTGCGCGACGCGCCAAAAATTATGCGCTAGCGAATTTATGCGCGGGTGCTGCTCCTGGCAGGATATAGTAGGATTCAATCCTACTATATGATATAAGGGTGTATATGAAAGGAGAGCAACCTATGCGTTTAACACGACAGATGAGCATCACCTTGCCGCTGGCCATGGCCGACCGCGTTCAAAGCCGCGTTTCCAGCGGGCGCTACGCTTCGGAAAGTGAAGTCATTCGCGAGGGCCTTCGTGCCTTAGACGAGCGGGACGAGGCCGTTGAACATTGGCTGCGAACTGAAGTCGCGGCCACCTACGACGCTCATAAGGCTGACCCCAGCAGGGCCATACCCATCGATGCGGCCTGGCAGCACCTGGAAGCGCATATGGATGCCATCGACCGAGACGAGGCTTGATGGATCGCTACCGTATCCGGCTCACGGCTGAGGCGGAGGCCGATCTGGCGCACATCTACCGCCTGGTTCGCAAAGGCTCCGCATCTAACCATACGGCCCGGAACTACACGGCTCGTATAATGACCTTCCTCGCGGGGTTCGACACTTTTCCAGAGCGCGGCAGCATCCGCGATGCTATCCGCCCCGGGTTGCGCATCGTCGGCTTCGAGCGCCGGGTCAGTGTGGCGTTTGTCGTCGAAGCCGACGAGGTCGTGATCCTCCGTCTTCTCTACGCCGGGCAGCAATTTGACGACCACGAAGCGTAAAACCAAGATGCTGAAACAGAATTAGCAATTCTGCTCCATATGGGCTGGATAGGCGATCGGCTGCTTCCGAACCGTTGCGGACATTCAGTCGGGGTCGGTCTGCCCATGTGCGCCCGGAACGGTGATGAGCCAAAACAGCACCCCGGCACCTGCACCAAGTAGGCCGATCCAGCCTGTGAAGACGGACAGGTCAAAAAGGCCCCAAAGGGTGATGTGGCCGTTTTGATGAGGGACGTGGCCGTTGCTGTATGCGTGGTCAGGCGAGGAGAGCAGGCCCAACAAAAGCCAAGGGAGTGCTGCGATCATGGCGCCAACCGCCGCGCAGTTGAGAACCGCAGGACGCAGCCGCTTCCTCAACAGGAGATAGGCGGGCATGCCGAGGACAAGAGCAGCGGGATAGGCACCGACAACCGCAATGATCAAAGCGGTTCGAAACACTCGGTCCCAAAAGTCGGGTAGTCCGGCATAGAGCGGCTGCTGGATCGCCATCGCCAAGGCGGCAGCGCCGGGCACGACGATAAAGGCGAGTGCGAGACGCCAGAATGGCGGACGAACTATGCGCTGTTCCATTCAGTGACTCTACCGCGCTGCCCGAACTTTAGGTCTGCTAACCACCCATTGCCAAGGTCCTGCCGTCGCCGGTTCGTTCGCCGGCATCGCGTCGGCACTACCCTACAAGGCGCGGTCGCGGCAAGCCCAAATCAAAACGCCCGCCCGCCCAGCTCGGCGGGAGCGCCGCGCGATTGACAGCGCGGCGGCTGCCATGGTCCACCCGCTGAAAGGAGCGTGCAGCGGGAGTTGCGCGATCGACAGGAGACGAACGAGCGTTTGCCAGACTTCGAGACCTTCGACGACCTTTGCCTTTCGCAACCTCGGCCGCGTCGGTGAGGCGCGCGTTCGCGCCCGGACATCCCCGCATCTGCCTCGACGCCTCGATGTTTCGCGAGCGTCTCAGCGGGATCGGCTACTACTCCCTCTTCCTGATGGAGGCGCTGCTTGCGGCGATGCCGGAGGCTACGCTCTCCGTCTATGACGGCTTCTCCTGCCGGCCCTTGGACGAAGCTTTCCTTCAAGCGGTGCGATCGCGAAACGACGAGGAGCGCAGCGCGCCGGCGACATTGCGCCAGACGATCCGGCGCGCGATCCTGTACGCCGGATTTCGAACGCCTGGCATAGGTCCCGCCTATCGGGTGGCGAAGCATTCGCGGTTCCGCTCGGCGATGAAGGGCGTCGACCTTTTCCACGCGCTGAATTTCCTTCCGCCGTGCTCGGGACGCTTTGCGTGCCTCCCGACGGTTCACGATCTCTCCGTCATCCGCCATCCCGAAACCCATCCGGCCGAGCGGGTGAAGTGGATGGGCGCACGCCTGTCCTGGATTGCAGCGCAGCCCTGGCTGAATACCGTCTCAAATTTCAGCGCGGGCGAGATCGCCGACGTTCTCGGCGTCGATCCCTCGCGGATCGGCGTGACGTATCCAGGCCTCAATCCGGTCTACGCGCCCGAGCCGGAGGACGGCGATGCGGCCGTCATCGCGGCGCTCGGCCTCCACGCGGAGCGATACTTCATCGCCGTCGGAACCATCGAGCCGCGCAAGAACCTCGCCGTGCTGCTTGGCGCCTTCGCCGCTCTCCCGGCCTCGACGCGCCGGGAGCATCCGCTGGTCGTCCTCGGGCAGCCTGGGTGGGGAAAGACGAAGGACGAGCGGCTCCAGACCTTCGTCGACGAGGGTAGCGTCAGGATTCTCGGCTATCGGAACGAGACGACGGTCGCCGCCCTCTATCGGAATGCCCTGACGCTGCTGTTCCCCTCGATCTACGAGGGCTTTGGAATGCCCACGGTGGAGGCGATGGCGAGCGGGCTACGCCCTGTCCTCTCCGATGTCCCTGTCATGCGCGAAGTCGGCGGTTCGGCCGCGGATTTCGTCCATCCCCACGACGCCTCCGGCTGGAGGCTGGCGCTCGAAGAGCGGATCGAAGGAGCCCAAAGCCGGTACGCTCGACCCGATTCCGGCGCCGTCGCGCGAGCAGGACATTTCGGCTGGGACGAGAACGCACGGCGGACGGCCGATCTCTACCGGCGCTGTCTTCTGGATCGACGATAGCCTGCCGCTCAGAGCCGGACGTCGGGATAGCGGGACGCGTACCATTCATACGTTTCGGCGAGACCCGTTTCGAGCGTATGGTGCACCTCGAAACCCAGCTGAGCGATCCGTGTCACGTCGTAGCTACGGTCGAGCTGGCCATCGGGCTTGGTGCGGTCCCACTCGACGTCTGCGACGCCGGAGACTTCCGAGAGGATCTCAACGACGCGGCCGATGGGAACCGTGGTGCCCGATGCGATGTTGAAGAGCCCGGAATGGGCCTTGCCGATGGTGAGGAGCGCGCGAGCGGCATCGTCGGCGTGAAGAAAGTCCCGCCGGGCGACGCCTGTCCCCCACACGTTGACGGCCGTCTTTTCGCGCGAGGCCGCGTGGAACTTAGCCACGAGCGAGGGGATGACGTGCCCGTTCTCGATGTCGAAGCGATCGTTCGGGCCGTAGAGGTTGGTCATGATGGCGTAGGCGTAGTCCATCCCGTACTGGCGATGGCAGGATTGCAGCTGCGCGAGCATCGCCCGCTTGGCGTGGGCGTAGAACTCCTCGCTCCCGTGCGGCATCCCGTTCCAGATCTCGTCCTCCCCGATCGGCAGCCTGAGCCCAGCGGGGTAGGCGGCGACGGTGCTGATGCCGACGACCTTCCTGCAGTCCAGCCTGCGGGCGGCATCGATGACGTTGATGTTGATCCGGATGTTATCGAGGAACATCTCGGCCGGGTATTTTTGGTTGCCCATGATCCCGTGGACGCGGCCCGCGGTGTGAAACACGACGGATGGACGCAGGCGTTCGAAAACCGCGGTCGCGGCCGCAGCATCGCGCAGGTCGCCGTCTGCGCTGGTCAGACCCACCACCTCCTCGCCGGACGACGACAGTGCCGCGACGAGCGCGGTTCCGAGAACGCCGGATGCACCGGTAACGACGATCATGACTTCAATCTTCCAAACAATTTGCCGAGCAGGCGCGCTAGCCTTCTGATCGGAGCGACTTGGTTGGCCTTCAGGGCGCCATCAAGCAGACCGGGTTGCTCCTCCCGTCCGGCCGGACCGGCACCTTCCAACAGGGTCGCCTCGACGCGATTTTCTGTCGGCTTGTCCGAGAGGAGGATCGAATGAACACGCAGAGACAGGTTTCTTTCGTCCAGCACAATTCCTCTCTCGCCAAGGACTCGCCCCGCTCGGCTGGCCAAGAGTTCAACGGTCCAGACCCCGTTCTGACGGGCTGAAGCGGGAACCTCGATAACGAAGCGCCGTTCGGAGTCGTCGACGTCAAGCGTTGCCGCCATGATGGAATTGACCATCACCGTACAGGTCGGAAAAGCACCGCCGCTGCCCTGTTTTCGCCCGGCGATCTCGACGATCAGGCTCAATGGTCGCCCGCCATCCGTGGAAGCGGGCGCAAAGGCGAGGACGCCGGACGTACCATCGATCCACCGAAAACCTGTTTCGGCATGCGAGAAGCCGCGCGCGACCATCGCGGCGGATTCGGGGCTTGCAAGGTTCATCTCACGGCCGAGCTCGAGCGTTACCGTTTCAGCAACCTCGACGCGGAACGCGACCATCTGCGCGCTGAGGATCCGCGGGTCGGTGATGGTGCCCGTACGACCCACGGCATGGCTCGAATGCTTGGGTTTCAGGAGAAGGGACATGTGTCCCGAGGAAGGGACAATGCCTTGAGGCAGCGATAGCACGTGCTCCTTCGCCTCATCGGTGAGGGTCAGCGTAGACATCGAAACGCGATTGACGAAAATTTCCACCGACTGGCTCGATCCGTCCGAACGACTGCGATACCCGGCAAGCCACAGTCGCAGAACAAGAGGTGCGTCGACATTGTCGATAAGGAAGTCGATGCGGCCAGGCCCGCTTCCGAGCCAGACAAAATCCTCCTCTGGCGCGTAAAAGCCTTCGGACAGGAAGCCTGCGCCGTTGCCATGCGAGCGCGTGAGATAGGTGACCTCGAACTCCGCCTTCGGCCGCACGGGTGCGGAGGCGGCCTTCACCGAAAGGCGCGTTAACCTGAGGCTGAGGCGACGCTTGTCGATAAGCGTGCCGTTCGGGTCGAAGACCTGCTCGGCATGATCGCAGGCGATCTCGACGCGAAGGAGCCGGCGCGCCGCAATGCCCCTCGGGAGGCGGAACCGGTAAGCCTTCGGCTCGCCCGGCACTTCGACATAAGCGATCGGCATTCCGTTGACGGCCACCGTGCAATGCTGGGCGCGCAGCGTATTCGAGGCTTCCCGTCCGCTCATCTCGAGCTCGAGGTCCACATCCTCGACATCGACGCCGTGCGGGTCGACGAGTTCGAAGGCTAAGGTCCCCGCGACCCCGTCGACCCAGACGAACCCGGCTTCGGGCGCGGAGAAACCGCCCACAAGATATTTGACGCCCGCGCCGCCCGCGTCGACCCGCATGTCGTCGCCGAGCCTCAGCATCGGAACCTCTCCAGAGGCCAGTGCCGCACCGGTGTTGCCCGCGGGCGAGGCCGCTGCTCCTGAGAGCGTCGAAAGTGATGCCCATTTGGGGTGGCGGGCAAAGGCGTCGGCGATGTACCGCCGCTGATCCGCGACGGGGACGACCGATGCGGGCAGCATCGCGCGGCGCGCAGCGACCCGTACGAAGGTCGCAAATCCGCTCTGCGCAAGGTCGCCTTCCAGCGAGGCCGCGAGCTGAAGGAGGTAGGACTCCTGACCGTCGAGCAGCGGCAGGCACGACAGAGGCAGACCCTCGATCACGCCGCGGCGATAGAGAAACCGGCCTCCGTCGGCCGCATATCGTCCCTCGGCGAACGCGCTCGGCGAAGCCTTCAGTCGCACCGTGTCGAGCGATCTCGTGATCCGGATCGTCTCGTTGGCATAGCCCTGGTGCTCGTCGAGGGCGCCGGACGCGCAGAAGGAACTGGCGGGCGCTGCCTCCATGGCCTTCGCCATAGTGGCGAGGTGATCGGCGAACCAGCGCTCGTCGGAATGCATCATCGTGAAGAAGTCGGTGCGGACCTCGGCCAAGGCTTCGGCCATTCGCATCCCCGTCCCGACCGGGGGCGTGCCGTCGCGTACCGACGGGTGCGTCCGGCGATGCCGACCGGTCAAGATCCGAAAATCCGCAATGCCCCCGCCTGCCGCCGAGCGGAGCGCGCTCTCGTGAAGCTCGGCGAAAAGGTCGTCGCAGATCAAGACGACGGATACCGACACGCCTTTCTGCCGGCCGATGTCCGCGAGGCACTCCTTCGCTTCCGCCAGGCTGTCCCCCGTATAGACGAGAATGACGGTGACGCCGGCCGTGCTGAGGAACGTCCGCTCGAATCGCTCGCGGCGCTCGCCATGGCCCGACGCGATCATCGTGAGGCAACGTTCCAGCGAGAAGATGTCCCGCAGGCGTGCCTGCCCTTCGGCGGCACGGGCGATGGCGCGTTCGGGCTCGGCCCGGATCTCGTCCAGGATGTCCTTGACCTGGAAGAAGAGATCGTCGCCCGTCAGCCGGTCGTCGATCATGTAGACGAGATCGGCGCAATAGCGGTCGATGAAGGCGTTTCGGTTGGCGATGACGGCCGCGCCCGCCGCAAATCCCTCGAACAGGCGGTTGCTCATCAAGGCGCTGCGCTGGTGCGGCTCGGAGGAGAGGGCAAGGCATATCCCGGACTTGTGGACCGCCTGCACGACGCTCTTGCCGTCGAACGGCAGTTCGCCGCGATAGGTCGCAAAGCCGCGCCAAGGCTCGACGCCGAGGAACTTCCGCGGCCCGTAGATGTCGATGAGGCCTTCCGCGTCCAGTCTTTCGAGAAGGTCCTGATGACGGCCGCGTTCCGAATTGATGCGCTCCCACTTGCTCCCGACAGAGAACAGCCGTGAGTCCGAGGAGATCTTCGGCGCGAAATAGGGTTCGGGCGGGCTGTGGAAGAGGAACGGGAACGGGCCCGCTGTCGCCGATCGCGCGCCGTCCAAGAGGTTGACCGCATGCGCGTCGGCGAGATCCGAGCTGCACGAGAGGGCATCGATGTGGGTCAGAACCTGCTCGGAGGTCCGCTCATAGCCGAACATGCCGTAGAAATCGAGCGGCTGCCACAACGCGTAGTAGGAATGCACGTCGATGAGGCGCGGCGATTCGAAATGCAGCGAGATCATGAAGTCGACTGTGCCCGGATCGATCGGGGCGAATCGGTCGAGCGGCCTGTCGTCGCTGCTCCAGAGGGGATAGCCGTTGTTGTCCGTCGCGATCATCACCGCGCCGATGTTGCGTGCGGCGGCGGAGAGGCGCTGCAGAACTTCGAACTCGGCGTTCTTCACATCCGGCCAGGTGTGGGGGACGATGAAGGTGGGGCCAATCGGCCGAAGCCCATTGCCGCCGGATGC
>JACMIV010000397.1 GCA_014380965.1 Rhizobiaceae bacterium
GAAGGCGAACCATTTCTGGGTCTGGCCGCGATAGCGGCCCTTGAGCGCGACGCCGACGAGATGCGGGGGGAGATCGTAGTCGATCCAGCCGTCGGACTCGCCGAGAAGGGCGACGGTCTTCATTCCGGTCTCCTCGTAAAGCTCCCGTCGAGCCGCCGCGAGCGGATCCTCGCCAGCGTCGATCCCGCCCTGCGGCATCTGCCAGAGCGCAACGGCGCCGGACATCTCGCCGTTCACCTCGCTGAGCCGACGGCCCACCCAGACGTGCCCTTCCGCATTCAGCACCATGATGCCGACGCAGGGGCGATAGGGGAGGGTCTCGAAGTCGATTGCGGCGGTCATGTCGTGGGCTCCTCTGGGAACGGCTTAGCCCTGGTTATCGGTCGCGAACCTTCTGGAGACAAGGCGCGAGCCGCACCGCCCGAGTGTCGTCAGCGGCTTTCGGGATCGTTCGCCAGCGCCGAGACCGGGACGATGCTGACGCCGCGGGCCTCAGCCTCCTCGATCCAGGCAGCGATGGCCTCCACCGACGTGTCGAAGGCCGACGCGATGCCGATCGCTGTGCCGTCCGCGCGCGCGATCCGCTCCAGCGACTCGAGCTGCTTCGCCACCGTGCCGGGTTCCTGCAAGCCGTCGAGAAGGACGTCGGAGCCAGCGAAGACGGCTCCGCTCTCGTGCGCCATATCCTTGGCAAGACTGCGCGAGGAACTCGCGTCGTCGAGGAAGAGAAGCCCGCGCCGTGCAAGCTCGCTGATGAAGGGGCGCAAGGCGGCGGGATCGGCGGTGATCCGCGCACCCATGTAGTTCATCACGCCGACGTAATTCGTGAGCCGGCCAAACGAACGGTGAAGCTCTTCGAAGTCGCCTGCAGCCAAGGCTTGAGCGGTCACCGTATGCGGACCCGGCGACGCCTGCGGATAGCCGAACGGCTCCATCGGCGCCTGCAGGAGGATCTCGTGGCCGTTGCGGCGCGCCTCCTTCATCCAGCGGTCGAGGCTGTTGCCGGCGGGCGAAAAGGCAAGCGTCACGCCGGCGGGGAGCCTTGCGATCGCGGCCTGCGTGCCGGTCTGGCTGATGCCGAGGCCGCCGACGATGATAGCGACGCGGGTGCCGAGCCCGGTCGAAGCTTCCGTGGAATAGACGTCGAACGGCCGTCGCCCGTCCGGGCCGCGGATGGGAAGCGGGCCATAGCTGCTCGGCTCGATCAGGCTCTCGTCCGGCACGGCCGCCTGCTCCGGGGGCTGTCGCAGGGAGCCGGGGTCGCGGACGGCCAGAAGCTGGCCCGCGCTGCGCCCGTCGATGTCGGGTGGATAGGAGATCGTCGGGCCCTGAGGCGCGGGGAGGGGGGCTGCGACGATCTTCGGGGATGTGGGAAGGGGCGCCTGCGGCGGCGTCGAAACCGGCACGGCCGCGGCCGCGATCCGAGCAACTTCGGCCTCGGCGAAAACGTCGATCCGCCTCGTCTGAGGCTGGAGAAGCACGATAGCCGCCGAGCCGCCGAGGATCAGCGCGAAACCGGCGGCGGGCAGCAGCCGCACCCGGAGCATGCCCCGCGTCTTCATCGTCCGGCGGGGTAGGTTCTGGCCGAGTGGCCGTGCGAGATCGTCCATCATTCGGAGTGGTTTAGCGCGTCAAGCTGGATCGGGGCTCGATCGAAGGCAAACGAGTGGAGCGGAAGCATAACAGGCAAGAGGCGCGATGCTTTCCGCATTGTCGTCCCGACATGATCCGGGATCCAGATCGAGGCGAACAACTGCCAGAACCGCTTGACGAGAATCTGCTCATCGACCGGTCAGGAATTGAGAAGCTTCGGCATCAATTCCGGATCGAGTCCGGGATGACGACACTTTGACATCTGCGCCTTTTCAAACGCAGGACCCAACGTCCGTTTGCGCCCACCGCTGCGCGCCTAACCCAAACGAAAACCCCCGGCCCTGGCGAACCAGAACCGGGGGCATATCGGCGTCCGAATACGCCAGACCTACTTCGCCGCGCGCTTGTCCGACTTCGGCGGGAAGGCCGCGTCCGTCTTGACGCCGCGCAGGAGGTCCATCGCATAGATGAGCTGGAGGTCGTCCTTCGTCTCCGGCGGGACGTAGTCGAGCGAGCCCGAGCCGTCCTCGTTCTCTTCCTGGCCGGTGATGTGGCCGCGCAGCGAGGATTCGCCGCGGGCGACCTCGGCATCTTCGTCGAGGCCCATCTGCTTCTTGATCTCGTCCGGCAGCGGCTGCTCCACCGCGATGTCCGGATCGATGCCGCGGCCCTGGATGGAGCGGCCCGAGGGCGTGTAGTAGAGCGCCGTCGTGAGGCGAAGGGCACCGTTGGCGCCGAGCGGAATGATGGTCTGCACCGAGCCCTTGCCGAAGGAGCGCGAGCCGACCACCGTGGCGCGGCGCTGGTCCTGAAGCGCGCCGGCGACGATCTCGGAAGCCGAGGCTGAGCCGCCGTTGACGAGGACGACCAGCGGCTTGCCGCCGATCGCGTCGCCGCCGCGGGCGTTGTAGCGGCGCGTCTCTTCGGCGTTGCGGCCGCGGGTCGAGACGATTTCGCCGTTCTCGAGGAAGGAATCTGAGACCGACACCGCCTCGTCGAGCAGGCCGCCCGGGTTGCGGCGGAGATCGAGCACGAAGCCCTTCAGCTTGTCGCCTGGCACCTTCTCCTCGATATCGGCGATCGCCGCTTCGAGGCCGACGGTCGTCTGCTCGTTGAACTTCAGGAGCTTGATGTAGCCGACGTCGTTCTCGACCGTGTGGCGCACGGAGGGAACCTTGATCTCGTCGCGCTTGATCGAGAGACGCACGGGCTTGGTCGCGCCTTCGCGCACGATCGTGAGTGAGACGGACGTGCCGATGTCGCCCTTCATCTTCTCGACGGCTTCGGCAAGCGTCAGGCCGCGAACCTGTTCTCCATTGATTTCGGCGATGAGGTCGCCCGCGAGGACGCCGGCTTTGTCAGCGGGCGTGCCCTCGAAGGGCGAGATCACCTTGACGAGCTCGTCCTCCATGGTGACCTCGATGCCGAGGCCGCCGAACTGGCCGCGCGTCTCGGTGCGCATGTCGGCCGCTTCCTTGGCGTTCATGTAGGAGGAATGCGGGTCGAGCTGCGTCAGCATCCCGTTGATCGCGTTCTCGATGAGCTTCTGGTCTTCCGGAACATCGACATATTGCGCGCGAACGCGCTCGAACACGTCGCCGAATATCGCGAGCTGACGATATGTGTCGGAGCCGGCGGCATTGGCGACGCCCGACTGCTGCCCGACGAAGGCGGTCATCGCCGTCGCTCCCATGAGCGCTCCGGCGAAGAGTATCGAGAGCTTACGAATCATTCCTCGTCCTTCCAGAAGGTCCGTCCGCCCACCAGGGGGCTGGGTCGACCGGTTTCCCGTCCTTGCGAAATTCCACGTAGAGCGACGGTTCGGCTGCGCCGAAATCCGTGCCGGCGGCGCTCGCCAGCCGTTTCGCTCCCATCGACGCCACGGGCTCTCCCGACTGCACGAACTGGCCGACCGTCGCGTCGATCTCGTTCATGCCGGCAAGAACGACATGATAGCCATCGCCCGCGTCAAGTATCAAGAGCTGCCCATAAGAACGGAAAGGGCCGGAATAGAGCACCTGCCCGTCCGCCGGCGCCGTTACGACATCCCCCGGACGCGCTCGGAAAGTGGTGCCGGAGGCGGGACGGCCTATTCCGTCGCTGTCTCCGAAGGCGTTTCGGACCGTTCCGGACACGGGACGAGTGAGACGGCCCTTCATTGTCGAAAATGCGGCGCCGGATTCAAGCCTCACCATGTCACGGCGAAGTGACGCGACATCGTAGCCGCTCGCACTGCTGCGAGAGGTTCGCGGGGCTGCGGGCCCGCCGGTCTCGCGCTCGTCCGGGGCCCTCGGTGCAAGCGCGGCTTCGC
>JACMIV010000398.1 GCA_014380965.1 Rhizobiaceae bacterium
AGACCCAGCGTCTTGGCAAGGCCCCCCGGATTGTCCTGGATGAGCTCGGCCGTGCAGGAGGCGCCGACGAGGATGCAGTCCGGCTTGAAGCGCTCGGCGGCATCGGCGCAGGCGATCTTGAAGATCTCCGCCGTGTCCTTGCCGAGATCGCGCGCCTGGAAGGTCGTGTAGGTGACGGGTGGGCGCGTGTCGCGCCGCTCGATCATGGTGAAGAGGAGGTCGGCATAGGTGTCGCCCTGCGGGGCGTGGAGCACGTAGTGGACGCCCTTCATGGAGGCCGCGATCCGCATCGCGCCGACATGGGGAGGTCCCTCATATGTCCAGACGGTGAGCTGCATGGATCAGGCCCTCACTTTCAGTCGCTCGGCGCGCGCGAAGGGGCGGCAGAACAATTCGGCGAGGTCGCCGGCCTGCTCGTAGCCCTGGATCGGCGTGAAGACGAGTTCGATCGACCACTTCGTGGCGATGCCCTCCTTCTCCAGCGGATTGGCGAGCCCCATGCCGCAGACGACGAGGTCGGGCTTGGCGGCCCGGCAGCGGTCGAGCTGGCGGTCGACGTCCTGGCCTTCCGAGACGAAGACGTCGTCGGGCAGCATCGCGAATTCCGCGGCGAGATGGGCGCGGTGGAGATAGGGCGTGCCGATCTCGACGATCTCCGATCCGGCCTCGCGGTGGAGAAAGCGGGCGATCGCCGGCTCCATCTGCGAATCGGGGAAGAAGAAGATGCGCTTGCCGGCGAGCGTCTCGCGATGGCGGGCGACCGCGGCCCTTGCGCGCGCCCTGCCGGGATCGGTGATCGCGGCGAATCGCCCGGTCTCGACGCCGAACGCGTCGGCGGCGGCCTTCAACCAGCCGGTCGTGCCTTCCTCGCCGAGCGGGAAGGGCGCAACGAGATGGCGGGCTCCGCGCGATTCGAGCGCTTTGGCCGTTTCCCCGAGGAAGGGCTGCGCCAGAAGAAGGCGCGTGTTGGGGCCGACATGGGGCATCGCCGTCGAAGCGCGGGGCGGCAGGAAGGAGACGGTCTCGATGCCGAAGGCGTCGAAGATTCGCCGGAATTGGTCCTCGACGATGTCGGCCATGGCGCCCGCGACGATCAGCGAGGGCTTGGCGCCCGCGGGCTCGGCGGGCAGATCCTTGGCGAAGGCGGCGAGGAAGTTGTCCTCGCCTTGCGTGAAGGTCGTCTCGATGCCGCTGCCGGAATAGCTGAGGAAGCGCACCGTCGGCCCGTGCGAGCGGCCGAGCCGCTCGGCGGCCTTGGCGAGATCGAGCTTGATGACTTCCGAGGGGCAGGAGCCGACGAGAACGAGCATCCGGATCTCGGGCCGGCGGGCGAGAAGCTTCTCCACCACCTTGTCGAGCTCGTCGTGGACGTCGGCCATCCCCGCGAGATCGCGCTCGTCGATGATCGCTGTCGCAAAGCGCGGCTCGGCGAAGATCATGACGCCGGCGGCGGATTGCATGAGATGGGCGCAGGTGCGCGAGCCGACGACGAGGAAGAAGGCGTCCTGCATCTTGCGGTGCAGCCAGATGATCGACGTCAGGCCGCAGAAAACTTCGTGCTGGCCGCGCTGGCGGAGCGGGTTCGCAGGGCCGTGGGCGGCCGCGCCGGACATCTGCGACCCTTGGACAAGCGCGCCGTTGACCAGCGTACCCATGAAGGGAGTGGCGACCACGCTCATCGTGCGCTCTCCAGGGATGTCGAGGGGAAGGGGACGGCAGCGGCGGATGCGAGGCGTGCCATGCGCAGCTTCCAGACGAACTGGGCGGCGTTGACGACGTAGGTCGCATAGGCGGCAAGCGCGAGGAGCATCAATTCGCGGGGGCCGAGAAGCCCGGCGAAGAGGCAGACGAGATAGGCGGTGTGGAGCGCGAGGACGAGCATCGAGACGACGTCCTCCCAGAAGAAGGCCTCGGCGAAGAGCCAGATGCCGAAGACGTCCTTCTCCCAGACCGATCCGGTGATCATGATCGTGTAGAGAACGAGCGTCTTCACGACGACGGAGGCGTTTGCCGCAGTCTCCCCCTCGCCGGTGGCGAGATAGGAGAGCACGAGCCAGAGGCTGACCAAATGGACGAGGAACTGGAGCGGCGCGAGGATGCCCTGGACGAGGGTCCATACGGAAGCGTCGCGGCGCACGCGCTGCTCCGGAGTGTAAAGCGGTTTTGACGGGCGGCGGGTGGTCTGCGGCGTCGAAGTGGTTGGCATTTTCGACCACCTCCCTGGTCTGCGATTTCCCCTATGCCCCGAACTTACGCCGAGCTTTCGAAAAGTGTCAACCAAAGATGACGTAAATTCAGCTTTACAATTTTGACTCTCGGGGCTACTGGAAAAGGACAGATTGGTGGCGTACGCTTTTCCCGTCGAAACCTTCAGCGCGAAGAATGCGCGGCGTTAGACGGGCTCGCATGAGAGCATCGATCAGGCCGAATGCGGCTCGAGGGGCCGCGCATTTCTTTCGTTGGCGAACGAACGGGAACGCCACATATGTCTCGCACTAGCCTGACCGTTTTCCCCGATCACAAGCCTGCCGACCGTGAGCCGTCGGACGCCGAGACCCATGCGGCCGCGGCCCGGCGCGAGGCGCACCGACAGGTGGGAGCCCCCCGAAATGTCGACGACAGCTTCAACATGCGCTCCGCCCCTCACTTCGTGGACCGATGGAGCGCCGAGCGCGCGCCACGCGGCCCTGTGACCCGGGAATTGCGGGCCTCCTTCGACGGCGAGCGCGTCGCCGCCTTCGTCGTTTCGCTCTGCGAGGTCGGGAGCGGGGGGTGCCGGGATCTCGCCGAATCGGCGCTCTTGGAATGCGAAGACCCCCAGACGGTCGTCGAGCTCCTCTTCGAGCCCGCCGCGCGCCTGGTCGGCGAAAGCTGGGATATGGACGACAGCGACTTTCTGAAAGTCACCGTCGCCATCGCGCGGATGCAGACGATGTTCCGCGAGATGACCTACGACCATCCGCCCGCCGTGCCGCCGAATGCGCGCAAGCGCCTGCTGCTTGCTTCCGCACCCGGAGATCAGCACGCTTTCGGGCTGGCCGTCGTCGACGACGCTTTCCGGCGCGCCGGGTGGGATGTCGACTGCTGCGGCTGCGACGAAGGCGTCGATCTCTTCCGTCTCGCGGCGTCGACGGACTACCGCATCATCGGCCTTTCGGTCAGCACCGAGCGGCTCCTGCCGGAGGTGCGCCGGCTCGCCGCGCGCCTCAAGGCCACGTCGCGCAATCGCTCCGTTGTGCTTATGGCCGGGGGTAGCCTCGTCGTCCTCGATCCGCAGTTGGTCCTCGATGCCGGCTTCGACTTGACTGCCACCGACGCGGCCTCGGCCGTCCGCCTCGCCGAGGAGGCCTTCCGATCAACCGCAGTCCGAAACGGCCTGCAAATGGCAGCCGAGTAAACTGGGGATATGACCATCATCGACGCCAAGCTGGTGCCCTGTGAGGTGTCACGCCCGTTCCGCTCCCCCGACGATCTCTTCCAAGGATTGGGGGCCGACGCGCTGAGCGCCCTCACGACCGCAAATTCCGATCTTGCCGTCGTCCTCTCACCGGAGGGCGGCGTCCTCGACGTGGCCTATGGCGACAAGGGCCTTGGCGCCTGGGGGATCGACGGCTGGATCGGCCGAAGCTTCGTCGAGACCGTCACCGTCGAGAGCCGCAGCAAGATCGAGGACCTCCTCAAGGAATCCGCCGTGACCTCGCCGACCCGTTCTCGGCAGGTGAACCACCCCGCCACCGCCGGCCGCGATCTGCCCATCGGCTACCGCGTCGTCTCCTTTCCCGGCCGCCCGCACCGGATCGCCTTCGGCACCGATCTTCGCGCCATGGCCGACATGCAGCAGCGGCTGGTGCTCGCGCAGATCGAGATGGAGCGAGACTACCGTAAGCTGCGCGACGCCGAGACGAGGTACCGCATCCTCTTCCAGCTCGCCATCGAGCCGCTGCTCGTCGTCGAGGGGCAGTCCCTCAAAATTCTCGAAGCCAATGACGGCGCGGCGCGCCTGCTCGGCCGCACGGTGGAGAAGCTGCTCGGCTCCGCGATCCCCACGATCTTCGCCAAGAACGATCAGGCCGCCGTGACCGACGCTTTCCGGGCGATCGAGACGCGCGCCCGCCCCGATCTCTTCCGGGCTCGCCAATCCGCGAGCGAGCGGATGCTTTGCCTTCGTCTCATCCCCTTCCGCGATTTCGGCCGGACCAACCTACTCGTGCGTCTGTCCGAGGACGGGATCGACGACGCAGCGCGAATCGCCGAACCGGAAGACCCGATGAGCCAGGTCGCCCGCGCTTTGCCGGACGGTGTCGTCGTCGTCGATTCCAACGCCACCATCGTCGAGGCCAATCCCGCCTTCCTCGACCTCGTGCGTGTGCCGACGCCGGACCTCGTCGAGGAGCGCAGCCTCGACAACTGGCTCGGCGGATCCGGTGTCGACGTGCAGGTGCTCATGGCGAATCTGCGCGAGCACGGCACGATGCGCCGGTTCTCCTCGATCATTCGCGACGAATACGGCGGCCGGGAGAAGGTCGAAGTCTCCGCGACGCGGTTCTCCGGACCGGACGGTCCGTTGTTCGGCATCTCGATTCGCGAAGTCCCGGCCTCCGACGGCAAGCCGAGCGGTTTCGGGAGCCACAATCCCGGCTCCACCGCGCAGCTCACCGATCTCGTGGGGCGCGTTCCCTTGAAGGATCTCGTGCGCGACAGCGCCGACATCATCGAGAAGCTCTGCATCGAGGCCGCGCTCCGCCTCACCGACAACAACCGCGCCTCCGCCGCCGACATGCTCGGCCTCAGCCGCCAGAGCCTCTACATCAAGCTCAAGCGCTACGGGATATCGGACCAGGAGGGGCCGGAGGGGTGACGGGTCGCCGTTGATCAACCATCGGTCGAGTTGGGCATCGGTCCGGCTCCGTGGTGCGACGGCGGTATCATGCGCTCATGCAGTGAGCCGCAGAGCGCCTATCGTCGCCGATTGGAAAGAGCGGAAACGGACCCTGCGGGATTCGACGAACTTGATTAGTGTCAATTCGAGTTGACGCTATAAATCGTCAACGCTACGCTACATTCCATGACCCAATCCACCCTCGACCGCCCCCGTCCTGCCATGCCGACGATCGGTGCGACGATCGAGCTGTTGAAGCCGATCACCTGGTTCGCGCCGATGTGGGCGTTCGGCTGCGGGATCGTTTCCTCGGGCGCCGCCGTCGGCGACCGCTGGGCCTATGTCGCGGGGGGCATTCTGCTGGCCGGCCCGCTGATCTGCGGCACGAGCCAGGCCGTCAACGACTGGTACGACCGCGAGGTCGACGCGATCAACGAGCCGAACCGGGTCATTCCCTCCGGTCGGATGCCCGGGACCTGGGGCTTTTCGATTGCGGTCGCCAACACGCTTCTCTCGCTCGTCGTGGCCTACTGGCTCGGCCCCTGGGTCTTCGGAGCCGCCATCGTCGGCCTTGCCATCGCCTGGGCCTACAGCGCCCCGCCGTTCCGGCTGAAGCGCAGCGGCTGGTGGGGGCCGGGGGCCGTCGGGCTCTGCTACGAAGGACTGCCCTGGTTCACGGCCGCGGCTGCGGCCCTGGGGGCATTTCCGGGCGCCGAGATCGTCCTCATCGCCCTTCTCTACAGCGTCGGCGCGCACGGCATCATGACGCTCAACGACTTCAAGTCGGTGGAGGGCGACCGCCAGACCGGCCTTGCGAGCTTGCCGGCGACGCTCGGCGTCGACAAGGCGGCGCGGCTCGCCTGCCTCATCATGGGCGTGCCGCAGCTTTTCGTCATCTTCTTCCTTCTCGCCTGGGGCCATCCGATCCATGCGCTCATCGTGCTCGAACTTCTGATCGGGCAGGTCTTCTGCATGCGCCGGCTGCTCCGCGATCCCCTCAAATTCACCGCTTGGTACAATGCGACGGGGACGACGATGTTCGTCCTCGGCATGCTGGCTTCGGCCTTCGCGATCCGGGCGATGCAGGGAGCCGCGGCGTGACCGGCGTCGTCTCCGCCGCTGGCCGCGCTGGTCTCGGTTGGTTCGGCATCGTCCGGCTCGGCCTCGTGCAGGCGGCGCTCGGCTCGATCGTCGTGCTGACGACCTCGACGCTGAACCGCATCATGATCGTCGAACTCGGCATGGCCGCCGTCATTCCAGGTCTTCTCGTGGGCGTTCATTACGGCGTCCAGATCGCCCGGCCGCTCTGGGGTCACGGCTCGGACGCCGGCGGTCGTCGAACGCCGTGGATCGTCGGCGG
>JACMIV010000399.1 GCA_014380965.1 Rhizobiaceae bacterium
ACGAGGACGAATGCCCATGATCACGAGGCGCGGCTTCATGAAGCTTGCGGGCGGAGCGGTTTTGGCGGGGGCGTCGCTCACAGGCTACGCGTTCGGCTATGAGCCGCGTTTCGCCCTCGTCGTGACAACCTATCGCCTGACGCCGCCACGCTGGCCAGAAGGGCTGAGGCTTCGGGCCGCCGTGATATCGGACGTTCATGCCTGCGATCCTTGGATGTCTTTGTCGCGGATCGCCGGTATCGTCGACACGACGAACGCGCTGTCGCCCGATATCGTGTTTCTCACGGGTGATTACGTCGCCGGCATGAGCCGCTTTCGCACCGGCACCGTCGCATCACCCGACTGGGCCGACGCGCTGGCGCATCTGAAAGCTCCGCTCGGCGTCCATGCCATCCTTGGAAACCACGACTGGTGGGATGACCGCGGGGCCCAGCGTCGCGGCCAGGGGCCGACCATCGCGGGCGAGGCTCTGGAATCGGTCGGCATCCCGGTCCAGCATAATACGGCTCGGCGCATAGAGACGGCAGACGGCGCGTTCTGGCTCGCAGGGCTCGGCGATCAGCTCGCCCTCCTGCCGGGGAAGGGAAAGGACGGATGGCGCGGCTTGGACGATCTCGACGCGACGCTGGCGATGGTCGATACCGACGAACCGGTGATATTGCTCGCCCACGAGCCCGACATCTTCCCGAGGGTACCGGAGCGCGTCTCGCTCACCGTTTCGGGCCACACCCATGGCGGCCAGGTCCGCCTCTTCGGTTGGTCGCCGGTCGTACCTTCCCGCTACGGCGACCGCTATGCCTATGGCCACATCGTCGAAAACGGCCGCCACCTGATCGTCTCCGGCGGTCTCGGCTGTTCCATCGCGCCGGTCCGGTTCGGGGTCAAGCCGGAGATCGTGCTGCTGGACATCAGGGCCGCGGCGACGACGTGAGACGACGCCGACCGGCTCATGGCGAGGCGGCTCCGCTCACCTCGCCAAGCAAGAGCTGCGGGTTTCCAGGCCAACGCGACTTGCCGACAGACCCCCAGTCTCTTCCGTGCCGAGCTCCGCCCTCGTCCCCAACGCTGAGGACGAGGGCGGTTCGAACCCGTGAAACCGTGGAGCCCTTACTCCACCTTGCCGATGCCGAAGAACAACGTCTCGCCGGAGGAGTCGTCGACGCCGTCATTGTCGGTCACGACGTAGCCGGTGCCGTCCTTGTCGATCGTGAAGCCTTCGACCTTGTCGACCGTGTAGCCGCCGAGCTTGGCGAGATCGGGCATGAGGTCGCGCACTTCGGTCTTCGTCACCACCGGCAGCTCGCCGCCAAGCGCTGCGGGTTTGAGGTCAGAGACCGGGACGCGATAGATCTTCTTCAGCTTGGCCGCCGCGCCGATCTGGTTGTCGCGCTCGACGATGTAGACGTTGTCGCCGTGGAGGGCGATCTCGGAAAGGCCGATCCAGCCCTCGCCCTTGGCTTCGAGCGGATAGGCGACGGCGCCCCATTCCTTCGAAGCCGTGTTGTAGGCGAGGAGCTTGACTTCGCCCTCCTTGTCGTCTTTCCACTCGCGCTGCATCGCGATCCAGAGCGTGTCGCCGATCTTCGCAACGCCTTCCGCGCCGAAGCGGGTCTGGCCTTCGAGGAGGGCGGCGGGGAAGGGCACTTCTTCGGTGATCGCGCCCTTGGCGTCGACATGGATCAGCGCGTGCGGCACTTCCTTTTCCGCGTCGCCTTCAGAGCCCAGCCAGAAGCCGCCGGCGCCGTCGAGCGCGATGCCCTCGATGTCGAGCTTCTCCGCGGCCTTGCCCTCGCGGGTCACGGCCATCTTCGCGGTGATCTCGGCGGGTGTCTTGGTCGCGTCGATGGTGAAGACCGACGCCTCGCCCTTGTAGACGCTGTCGCTGACGCCGTAGAGCATTCCGGCGGTTGCCGCGTCCGCGGCAAGGCCCGACAGCGCGCCCCAGCCGATCGGCTTCCCATCCGCCATGGTTGAGACGATCTGCGGATAGGCGCTCGTGCCTTCGGCGCGCTCGTAGAGCATGACGTGGCTTCGCACGCCGCCGTCTTCGATGAGATCGGTCTCGTTGGCGGTCACGAGAAGATTGCGCGAGGGGATCGCGACGGCGCCCTCCGGCGAAATGCCGGACGGGAGAAGTTGGAGGAACTCGGGCTCGGCGCCCGTGTCCTTGTAGACGCCGACGATGGACGCGCGCTCGGCGAGGACGAAGATCAGCGTCTCGTCGCCGAACTTGGCGACTTCGAGGCCCTCGGGCTCGATGCCTTTTGCGTCGGAACGTCTGTCGGGATAGTGACCGGCCTTCGCGGCTTCCATTTCGAGCGACACGCCGCTCTCGTAGGCGACCGTCCCGTCTTTCTTGAAGATGGTGAAGCCGCGCGATCCGCCCTCGTAATCGCCTTCGTTGGCGGCAACGAAGCGGTCGTCGTCGAGCCACTTCACGGCGTCCGGCTCGCGTGCGACGTCGGCCTGGCTTCCGGTGAAGGCGATGACGCCGTCGTCCTCGGTGTCGATGCCGTCGAGCGAAGTCTTGCCGGCGGAGAAGTTCGCGGTGACCTTCCCGGTCGACCCGTCGACGATTGCGAAATGATTGTTCTCCTGCATCGAGACGACGATCTCGTTCCGGCCGTTGAAGGAAACGAATTCCGGCTCCGGGTCGGTCGGCGCGACCTCGGACAGACCCGTCAGTTCGACGACCGTCTTGCCATCGCAATCGACCGCGCCGTCCGCGACCTTAAGGACGACGAGCGTGCCGGCCGGCATCTGCGGGATCTTGCCGTCGTCGACATCCTCGTCGCGCTCGTTCTCGATGGCAACGGCGACGAGCGTACCGTCCTTTGAGATGGCCACCGAATCCGGCTGACCGCCGAGGTCGCAGGTGCTGTCGACGGTCTTTGCCGCAAGGTCGACGATCGCAAGCCGTCCCGAGGGGCTGGCCTTGGACTCCGAGGTGTTGACGCCGACGAGAACCTTCGCGCCGTCGACGACGACCGAGGTCGGCTCGCCGTCGAGAGCGAGGAAGCCGCCTGCCTTCGGCGATTTCGCATCCGTGATGTCGATGAAACCGATGCCGCCCATCGGGCTGTCGGAATAGACGAGCGTCATGCCGTCCTCGCTCGCCGTCACGATTTCGGCAGAGGAGACCGTCTTCGCGTCCGTTCCTTCCGGCATATTCTGCGTCACCGGGAAGGAGGCGATGCGGTTGAACATCGGCTCGGCCGCCGCGGAGAGCGCAGTGGAAGCGAGCAGAAGCGCTGCGAGCGAAACGGTCTTAGCGGCGGTCATAGCAATCTCCGGAGGGGTTGACGTCCGCGCACCCTCAAACAGGCCGCTGTTACAGTTGGATGACAAACCACCGGTCCATGACAAAATAGGCGCCACGGCCTATAGGCCGTCCATGAGCGAACATCTCTCCGGCCGCCTGACCGAGTTCGGCCATTCCCTCGACGTCCGCGTCTACTTCGAGGACACGGACTTTTCCGGCGTCGTCTACCACGCGCGCTACCTGCATTTCCTGGAGCGCGGCCGGACGGATTTCCTGCGCCTCAAGGGCATCGGACACCGGGAATTGGCGGCGGGCGCCTTCGGCGAGCCGATGGCCTTCGCGGTCCGCCGGATGGAGATCGAGTTCCTCCGGCCTGCCCGGATCGACGATATGCTTTGCGTCGAGACGCGGATCGCGCTTCTCGGCGGCGCGCGCATCGTGCTCGACCAGAGAATTTTGCTCAGCGAGGAGATCCTCGTCGAAGCGCGGGTCAAGGTCGCGGTGATCTCGCCCGAAGGACGCCCCAGGCGAATGCCTGAGGCCGTCTCCGCCGTCCTGACCGGCGCGACGACCAGCGCGTGATCGGCATCCATGATCCGCTGCCGTGAACGGCGGTGCAGCATTCCTGCAACGAATGCTTAACCTTAATGCTGTTGGAATGATGCACGGCAGCCTTGCAAAGGTCATGCCATTCTTTCGCTTGATTCAAATCGTGTAGAGATCGCTGGGCCACCGGCAGCACTGAGCTTGAAGAACGCGAAGGGATGGCGTCGTCCGCCCTTTACGGCGGGTCCTTGCGAGGCCGGGCATATTTCATGACGCGATGCGGGCGCCGAGCGCGGCCGGGTCCATCGGATTTCGGGGGTCGAACGAATGAACGAGATCGCTCAGAGCGCTCTGGCTGCGCCGGGGCATTCGGTGTCCCTGTGGGCACTGTTCTGGCAGGCCGGCTTCATCGTGAAGGCGGTCATGCTCGGGCTGCTCTTCGCTTCCGTCTGGACATGGGCGATCATCATCGACAAGTCGATGCGCTTCGGCCGTTTCCGCCGCCAGCTCAACACGTTCGAGACTAATTTCTGGTCCGGCCAGTCGCTGGAGGAGCTCTACCACACGCTGTCTGAGAAGAAGACCAACGGCATGGGTGCGCTCTTCGTCGCCGCCATGCGCGAGTGGAAGAAGTCCTTCGAAAAGGGCGCCCGCTCGCCGATCGGTCTGCACACCCGCATCGAGAAGGCGATGGACGTGACGCTCGCCCGCGAAATGGACTCGCTGGAATCGCGTCTCGGATTCCTCGCCACCATCGGCTCGGCCGCACCCTTCATCGGCCTCTTCGGAACCGTCGTCGGCATCATGACGTCCTTCCAGGCGATCGCCGCCTCCAAGCAGACGAACCTTGCGGTCGTCGCTCCCGGCATTGCCGAGGCGCTGCTCGCCACCGCCATCGGTCTCGTCGCGGCCATTCCCGCGGTCATCGCCTACAACAAGCTTTCCTCGGACGCCGGCAAGCTCGGCATGCGGCTCGAAGCCTTCGCCGACGAGTTCTCCGCGATCCTCTCGCGCCAGATCGACGAGCGCACGCCTGCTCGCTGAGGGCTGCGCGATCCATCGGGCGTCACACGCACGCCCTCGATAGCTGAAATGATCGAGGCGAGAAGCCTCGTAGCCAAGGAGCCGAACATATGGGTATGTCCTCGGGCGGAGCGGCATCGGGCGGATCGCGCCGG
>JACMIV010000400.1 GCA_014380965.1 Rhizobiaceae bacterium
AGTAGGTGAACTGCGAGACCTCCATGCCGTCGCACCAGCATTCCCAGCCCAGGCCCCAAGCACCGAGCGTCGGGCTTTCCCAGTCGTCCTCGACGAAGCGGATGTCGTGGAGGGCGGCGTCGATGCCGATCGCCTGGAGCGAGCCGAGATAGAGCTCCTGCAGGTTCGGCGGATTGGGCTTCAGGATCACCTGATACTGGTAATAGTGCTGGAGCCGGTTCGGATTCTCGCCGTAGCGACCGTCCTTCGGGCGGCGCGACGGCTGGACGTAAGCGGCATTCCAGGGCTTCGGACCGAGCGCCCTCAGCGTCGTGCCGGGATGGAAGGTGCCCGCTCCGACCTCCATGTCGTAAGGCTGGAGGACGACGCAGCCATAGTCGGCCCAGTAGCGATGCAGCGCGAGGATCAGCCCCTGGAACGAGCGCTGGGGAGCCATGTGAGGCGCGGCGGTGTCGGACATGAACGGACCTTCGGGAATGCAAGGCTCGGAACATCCGAGCGCCATTTGGCCGAGCAGGTGCCATGCGGCCCGATCGAGCGTCAAGGCGATGTCCGCCCTCACCACGAGCCGCCGATCTCAGTCTTTCTTGATGCGGTAGATCCCGTCGTCGCCCCGAACGAGCGTGCCTTGCGCGCCGGTTCGCGTCTCGGCCTCGTTGCGCCGGTTGCGTTCGGAAACGCGAAGCGCTTCCTGCTTCAACTGCTTGAAGCCGAGAAAAGCTGCAGCGCCGACGAGGCCGAGGAGAATGAGCTGGGGCATGAGATCGACCATCACGAGAGGTCCTCGAGTATGAAGCGGCGGCGCGTCCGCGTAAAGGTCGCCGACACCGCAGCCGCTCTCCGGAAGAACGATGCATCGGGATTGCCGCGGGTCAGACCGAAGGCGGCGCGTGTGTTCAGAGGCCGTAGCGCGCGTAAAGCAACCGTTCTTCCGCTATGGAGGCAAGCCGGTCGATCACGCCCGTACCGATTCGGGCGGGATCGAGAAAGCCGCCCTCCATCGAGGCGCTCCCCGACCCGAAGCGCCGGGAGAGGAAGCCGCGGGCGGGCTGGACGAGCGCGAGCTTCACCTTCTCGCCATAGCGCTCCTTGAGCACGGAGCGCGCGTCGCCGAGACTGTCGACGAGGCCGAGATCGATTCCGCGCCGGCCGGTCCAGAAGAGGCCGGTGAAGAGGTCGGGATGGTCGGCAAGCTTGGCGCCGCGGCTGTCTTTGACGAGATCGATGAAAGTCTCGTGGATCTCCTTCTGAAGCGCCAGAAGATGGGCGACGTCCTCCTCGCGTTCCGGCCGGAACGGGTCGAGCACGGCCTTGTTGGTGCCGGACGTATGGACGCGGCGCTCGACGCCGAGCTTCTGCAGCGCCTCGACGAAGCCGAAGCCGCCGGAGACGACGCCGATCGAGCCGACGATCGAGGAGGGATCTGCGACGATCTCGTCGCCGGCGCAGGCGATCATGTAGCCGCCGGACGCCGCCACATCCTCGACGAAAACGATGACGTGCTTCTTTTTTTCGGCCGCAAGATCGCGGATGCGCCGGTAGATGAGCCTCGATTGCACAGGCGATCCGCCGGGCGAGTTGATCGAGAGCGCGACGACGGGCGACGCCTTCATCGCGAAGGCCTTTTCCAGGAGCGGCGCGACGCTCGCGAGCGAGATCGACGCTCGGAGCGGACCGGACCCGGCCATGATCGGCCCCGACAGCCGGACGACGGGAACGACGATCGCGTCGCTGCGAAAGCGCTTGGGGAGGTACTTCTGGAACGGAAATGCCAAAACGGTCGCCTTCGCAATTGGGAAATCAGGACATCCATGTAGGGACGATGGCGGCCGTCGCAAACGCCCTGCCCGACACGGAATGGGCAAGGTGAAGACAGCGCCGCTCAGGAGCGGTTACCAGAGGCCGGGAAGGTCGATTGCAGCGCCGATGGAAATCGCTTGGCCGAACGCCGTCTCCACGCCGTTAGCACCGAGAAGAGCAGCCGGCGGGAGCAGCGAAAGCACGGCGCGCGAGCCCTTGCGGGCTTGGACGAGGATGCGGATCGCCCTGCGGTCGGGATGGGAGTGGACCGGCAGGATGCGAATGTCGCCGAGCCGGTTCCTCGAAGCCTCCAGGATGTCGGGAAGCGAGTCCGGCCGCGCGATCATCGCGAGCAGCCCGCCTTCTTCGAGCAGCGCTGCCGCCGTGCAGACCCAGCCACCGAGGAAGGCACGATCGGGAATCGTGCGAGCCGCCTGCCGCAGCGGATCCGGCGAGCCCCTGCTGCCGAGAGGGTAGAACGGTGGATTGGTCAGGACCGTCGTGAAGGCGCCGTCGAAAAGTCCCGCCGCCTCGCGCGCTGGACGACGCGAAAGGACATCCGCCTCGATGACGTTCAGCCGAGCCGCCAGGGCGGCGTTCTCGGCAAGCGCCAGAGAGCGGCGCGCAAGACCTGCCATCTCGGGGTCGCGTTCGACGAGCGTGAGGGCCAGTTCCGGACACCGAACGGCTGCGGCAAAGCTTGCGGCCCCTGCCCCGGAGCCGAGATCGACGCCGCGTCCACGACGCGTCGGGAGCAGGGACGCCGACAGGAGCAGGGCGTCGAGACCGGCGCGAAAGCCGCGTCCCTTCGGCTGGACGAGATGGAAGCGGCCTGCATAGAACGCGTCGATCGTTGTTTCGGAAGGGATGCCTGCCGTTTCGCCTGCGGCGTCTGGCCCGGCTTCAGCGGGAGAGTTCATGGCCGAGCTCGGCATCCCGGAGGATCCGCCGGGCCTGATCGATCCGGTCGGCCTCGACCATGACGCGGCGCGGCAGCACTCCGATCGAGCCGTCGAGGATGCTCATATGCGTGTCGGCGACGAAGTGCCCGATCTCCGCATCCTTCAAGAGCGCATCCACGAAGGAGATCAACACCATGTCGTTGGAGCGCATCAGTTCCAGCATCGCGTCTTCCGGCCTTCTCGTCGTTTCCGGGCGGGCGCTATCCGGCAAGGGCCCCAAGGAATTATCGCACCGGTCGCACGCGGGGGGCAATCCCGCGGCCAAGGATTCGTCGACACCGTGAACGCGCCGCGCTCGGGTTTGGCCGTCGCGTCCCGAGCGACGGAGCGTCGCGAGGGCTTCCACTCGAGGCGCAAGGCTCCATCTTCCACCTTGCCGCTCGGGGCGACCCGTGTTTAGTCCTGCCGCAACAGACGGAGTGATCTCGTGAGTGTTGCCAGCCCCGCCCGGGAGACCGCCTCCAAGGCTTCGATCGATCGAATCGTGAAGGTGGCCGCAGCCGACATGGCGGAGGTCAACGCGCTGATCCTGTCGATGGCGGGGTCGAACGTCGCGTTGATCCCGGAGATCGCCGAGCATCTTATCTCCTCCGGCGGCAAGCGTCTTCGCCCAATGCTGACGATCGCCTCGGCGCTTGCGTTCGGCTACCGCGGCAAGGGTCACGTGAAGCTCGCGTCGAGCGTCGAGTTCATGCACACGGCGACGCTGCTCCACGACGACGTCGTCGACGAGAGCGATCTGCGCCGTGGCAAGCAGTCCGCACGAATGATCTGGGGCAACCAGGCGAGCGTGCTCGTCGGGGACTTCCTGCTGGGCCAGGCCTTCAAGATGATGGTCGAGGTCGGCTCGCTGCCGGCGCTGGAAATCCTGTCGAACGCCTCCGCGGTGATCGCGGAAGGCGAAGTCTGGCAGTTGTCCGCTGCCAAGAAGCTGACGACGACGGAAGCAGACTATCTCAAGGTCATCGAGGCGAAGACGGCGGCGCTGTTTGCGGCGGCGACCGAGGTCGGCCCCGTCGTCGCCGAGGCGGGCGCGGACGCACGCGCCACGATGCGCTCCTACGGTCTCAGCCTCGGGCTCGCCTTCCAGCTCTTCGACGACGTGCTCGATTATCGCGGAACATCCGCGGCACTTGGCAAGAACACCGGCGACGACTTCCGTGAAGGAAAGATCACCTTGCCGGTGATCCTCTCCTACCAGCGCGGTACGGAGACCGAGAAAGCGTTCTGGCGTGCTGCGCTACAGGACGGCGTCAACGGCGACGATGCCCTGGCGGAGGCGCGGCGTCTGCTGGAGCGCCACGGGGCGCTGGAGGCGACGATCGCACGAGCCCGGAGCTTCGGCGAGGAGGCCTATGCCGCCGCTGCGGCTCTCCCCCGCTCG
>JACMIV010000401.1 GCA_014380965.1 Rhizobiaceae bacterium
CTCATCGCCTCCTTCGGCCTCATCGTGCTGGGTTCCGAGCGCGCGCAGCTCGACGGCGCGACGAAATACGGTTTCCTCAACCTCATCGCGACGACGCTCTTCCTCGTCGCAACCGGCTATCTCTACGGCGTCTTCGGCACGCTCAACATGGCCGACATCGCGGCAAAGGCGGCGGCCGGCCTCGGCGGCACGGCGGTCCTGCCAATCGCGGTGATGTATCTCCTCGCCTTCGGCATGAAGGCCGCGGCTTTCCCGCTCGGCGCTTGGCTTCCGGCCTCCTACCATACGCCGCGTTTCGTCGTGTCGGCGCTCTTCGCCGGCCTCCTGACGAAGGTCGGCGTCTACGCGCTCATCCGTGTGCTCGTGATGCTCTTTCCGCCGGAGCGTGCCACGCTTGCGCCCGTCATCGCCTGGGTTGCCGCCCTCACCATGGTGCTCGGCGCGATCGGCGCGCTGGCGCAGAGCGACATCCGGCGGCTTCTCAACCACTTCGTCGTCGCCGGCATCGGGACGATCCTTGCCGGCCTCGCGCTGCCGGAGCTCGTGCCGGAGATGGCCTCTCGTCCCGCCGCCGAGGCCCTCCACATCGGTCTCTCCGGCTCGATCCTGTATGCCCTGCATTCGATGGTGGTGATGACCGGGCTCTATCTGGCCGCCGAAGTCATGGCGAGGCGGACGGGCTCGTCCTCGCTGCACGGCATGGGCGGGCTCTGGCGACAGGCGCCGGCCCTCTCGGCCCTCGTGCTCGTCCTTCTCCTTGCCGTCTCCGGGCTTCCGCCCTTCTTCGGCTTCTGGCCGAAGCTGGCGCTGCTGCGCGCGGCGCTTCTCGCCGAAATGCCGTGGCTCGCGGCGGCGATCCTCGTGTCCGGCTTCCTGATGACGATCGCCAGCGCGCGCGTCTTCGCGCTCGCCGTCTGGCGGCCCCTTCCCGCCAGACGGGATGCGAGTGGGGACGTTGGTATGGCACCAGCCGTCGAAGGAGCCGCAGCGGCGATCCCGCTCGCGGCGCTTCTCGCCTTCGTCGTCGTCGCGGGCCTCTGGCCGCAACCGCTCGCGGGACTTGCAGCGGGAGCGGCGGAGGGCATTCTTGGCTCCGCCTCCGCCAACGGTTCCGGCCTTCGAGGTGCCCCATGACGATGCGCGTTCTTCTCGTCGGCCTCTTCGCGGTGCTGTGGATGGCAATGTCCGGCTCGTTCACGCTTCTCAATCTCGGTCTCGGCCTTGCGGTCGCCGTCGCGGCGCTCTTTGTCGTGCGGCGGGACATCGGCTCCGGGCCATCGGCGTTACGGCCGCTCGCCCTCGTGGTCCTGACCACCGTTTTCCTGAAGGAACTCGGCGTCTCGGCATGGCGCGTGGCTGCAACGGTCCTCTCGCCACGCCTCGATCTGAAGCCGGGTATTCTCGCCGTTCCGCTGACGGTCGACCGCGACGGCGAGATCGCGCTGCTTGCCAATCTCATCACGCTGACGCCGGGAACGCTCTCGGTGGACGTCTCCAAGGACCGTGGGACGCTCTACGTCCACGCGCTCGACTGTTCCGACCCCGGGGCGACGCGCCGCGAGATCGCGGAAGGGTTCGAGCGGCTCATCAAGGAGGCCTTCCGATGAGTGGCTGGGCTCAAGCCTTCCTGGATGCCGCCGCCGGCCTGTCGCTCGCGTTGGTCGGGCTCGCGCTTGTCGTCACGGTCGTTCGGATCGTCAAAGGGCCGACGTTGCCAGACCGGGTGCTCGGGCTCGACGTCCTGACGGTCGCCGGCGTCGGCCTCGTTGCGCTGGTCGCCATCGACACCGGCTTCTCGCTCTATGTCGACATCACCATCGCGCTCGGCCTTGTCGGCTTCCTCGCGACCGCGGCCTTCGCCCGCTTCATCGAGGCCAAGGGCAAGGCCTCCGAAGACCCGGCGGAGTCGCTGCCCTTCGCCGACGACGACGATATTGAGGGCTCTGAGGCGAGGGGGATGCATGAGCATCGATGATGTTTGCGCCGTTCTCGCTGGGCTCCTGATGCTGACCGGTTCGGCCTTCACCCTCGTCGCCGCGATCGGCCTCCTGCGCCTGCCGGACCTCTACACGCGAATGCACGCCGCCTCCAAGGCCGGAAGCGTCGGCGTAGGGCTGATCCTTCTGGCGCTTGCGCTCGTCGCGGACGGGTGGCCGGAGGCGCTGCGCGCGCTGGCGGCGATCCTGTTCTTCCTCCTGACGACGCCGATCTCCGCGCACCTCCTCGCAAAGGCCGCGCATGGCGCCGGCTATGCGCTTTGGAAAGGGTCCGTGCGCGACGACATGTCGGCGTCGCGCGCGCGGGGTGGAGCAGCCGACAACGGCGGACCCGTTTGAACGCCGTGCCGGATCAAAGCTCCGGAAGGCTGATACGGCCGGTTGCCAGAAAATGCGGATTGGCGAAATCGGCCTCTTCGGCGCGGCCGCGCTTCCCGTAGCCGAGATCGCCGCCCTCGATGCGGATGACGTTGCCGCCCGCTCCTTCCAGCACTGCCTGGCCAGCCGCCGTGTCCCACTCCATGGTTCTGCCGAAGCAGGGATAGAGATCGGCGGCACCTTCGGCGATCCGGCAGAACTTGAGGGACGAGCCGACGGGAACGACGGCCTCCAGGGGCAGCTTTTCCAGATAGAGGTTGGTTTCGAGCGTCCGGTGCGAACGGCTGGCGAGCGCCAGCGGCCGGCTTGGGCGCAGTCTTGCCTCGATGCGCTGGACCGGCGTGTAGCTGCCGTCGCGAAGCCGCCGAGATTTGAATGCGCCGTCTGGACCGCCGGTATAGAGCTCTCCATAGGCCGGCGCGAAGACGACGCCGGCAATGGGCCGCCCATCCTCGACGAGAGCGATGTTGACGGTGAAATCCGGAAGGCCCGCAATGAACTCCTTCGTGCCGTCGAGGGGATCGACGAGGAAGAAGCGCATGCCGAGATCGGGCGGGACGTGGCCTTCGGCGATCTCCTCCTCGGCAACGATGGGGATGCCGGGATAAGCGGACCTCAGATGCTTCGCGATGACGACCTCGGCCGCACGATCCGCCCGGGTGACCGGCGATTCATCGGCCTTGAAATCGCAGTCGATGTCGCCGCCGAACTCCAGCAGGATCACCTCGCCGGCCTCGACGGCGGCGGAGGTCAGCCGCGCGATGAGGGCCGTGATCGAAAGGTCGGTCGGCGCGGTCGGATGGCTCATCGGGACACTCCACTGTAACCGTCCTGACAAATAGCCGACGAAACGTAAAGCCGGAAGCGTTGGTGCAGTGCGGAACGACGTCTTCGGCCCGCGCCTTGCTCCCCGTGCGTCGGAAATCTGGGCAGACGGCGGCAAACGGTCCGCTGGGATCGGCCGGGCGCATCGGGTAGAAGCCCGGCCATGACCTATTCCAGGACGATCTTCATCCTCTTTGCCGGACTCTTCGGCGCGTCCGGCGTCGGAGGGGCGGCGGTGGCCGCCCATGGCGGCGACGATCGGCTTGCAGGAATAGCGGCGGCCGTCGCCTTGGTCCACGCGCCGACGCTTCTCGCACTAGCCGCCCTCCCAGCCGAGACGCTCCGGATGCGCCGGCTTGCGGGCGGGCTTCTGATCCTCGGCGTCGCCTTGTTTTCCGGCGACCTCGCGGCGCGCCTTCTCCTCGGCGACCGGCTCTTCGCGAACGCCGCGCCTGCCGGCGGGATGATCCTCATCGTGGGTTGGCTCGCGATCGCCGCGGGTGCCATCGTGGCGGCGATACGACGAGGGAAGGCGCTCTCGCCAGACGTCCTGTAGGGCGAAGTGGACGACTGAAGGCTCTCGCGCCTCCCGCCCCTCAAGGGATCAAAGGGCCGCGACGACGATGACCTCGACCAGGTATTTCGGCGAGGCGAGGCGCGATTCCCCTGTGGCCCGGGCGGGCGGGTTCTCGGGGTCGATCCAGGCGTCCCAGACAGCGTTCATGCGGGCGAAATCCGTCATGTCGGCAAGCCAGATCGTTGCCGAGAGGATCTTGGACTTCGAGCTTCCGGCGGCTGCGAGCAGGCGGTCGACCTCGCCAAGCGCGGTCTTCGTCTGCTGCGTCACGTCCTCGCCCGGCTCGCCCACCTGCCCGGCAAGATAGACGGTGTCGCCGTGGACGACGGCGGCGGACATGCGCTTGCCCGGCTCGATGCGGCGGATGGTCATGATCGGTCACCTCTTCGTTGGACTGCGACGGAAGCCGCCTTTAGCAGCCCCGCCGTTCCGCTTGAAGCGTCAAACTCCGAGGTTGCGGTCTTCTACCGACGTAGAGGGCACGAAGGGGGTGCCTGTTGCCTGCACTGAAATCGATGCAGGGTTGCAGCCGTGGCTGGTTTCCTGGCAGGCCCCAATCCGATCGAGCCATCGCGGCGCGGCGCTGCCGAACTGGAGCGAACGTGCCCGAGATAACAGACGACGATATCAAGACATCCGACACCGGAACGCCGCAGCCAGGTTTCGAGGACCCGCCCGGCGACGGCACCGGCCGGCCGCGACGGCACGGCGAACAGCCGATGATCGACATCGCCAGCTTCCCGCCGGCCTATCTCACCTTCATCGCCAACAAATGGTCGCGCAGCGCCTCCAAGCTATACCTCCACCGCTTCGGCATCGGCGTCGAGGCTTGGCGCATCCTCGGTATTCTCGCGATCGACGGGCGGCAGACGGCGCACCGCATCGTCGAAGTGATCTGCATGGACAAAGCCTCCGTCAGCCGCAATCTCAAATCGCTGCACGAGGCCGGCCTTATCACGCTGACGATCGATCCAGGCGACGCCCGCCAGAAACTGGCCGAGCTGACGCAAGCGGGCTTTGCTGTCCACGACCGCATCTTCGCCGTCGCGGTTGCGCGGGCGGAAAAGCTGACGGCCTGCCTTTCTGCCGAGGAGAAGGCAAGCTTCCTGCAGCTTCTGGCGCGCGTTCACGCGAACCTTGCGGTGCTCGACGAGGACGGGGAGTATGACGACGAGGACGCAGACAGCTTGGACGAGGAGGCCGGCTCTGCGTGACGCTTCTTCCGTCGGCACGTGCGGGCGTATGCTTTGCTGCCGGGCGAACCCCGCTACGTCTGACCGTGACCGTGGCGCTCGGAGAGGACCTGCGGCATGATTGTAGACGAGTGGAGCAGATGGCCGTGACGCAGACCTGTGCTTCGGGAAAGGGCGTCCTGATCGTCGGTGGCGGGCAAGCGGGCCTCCAAGTGGCCGTGAGCCTGCGTCAGGGGGGCTATGATGGGCCGGTGACGATCGTCGCCGCGGAGGACCGGCTGCCCTACCAGCGTCCGCCGTTGTCGAAAGCCTACCTGAAGGAATCTCAGCCCTTCGAGCGCCTCGTCCTGAGGCCTGAGCGTTTCTTTTCCGAGAACGCCATAACCTTGCGGCGTGGCGAGAGCGTCTCGGCGATCGACCGGAAAAGCGAGTGCGTAGAGCTCCTCTCGGGCGAGAGGCTCGTCTACGCCCACCTCGTCCTCGCGACGGGCGCGCGCAATCGAAATCTCGCCGTTCCCGGCGCTGATCGTTCCGGCGTTCATGGGCTTCGCACGGCGAACGACGCGGAACGGCTCCGCGCGGCGATCGGAACGGCCCGCCGGCTCGTTGTCGTCGGCGGCGGGTTCATCGGTCTCGAAGTCGCCGCGACCGCCCGCGCGAACGGCACGGAGGTGACCGTCGTCGAGGCGGCGGACAGGTTGATGGGCCGCGTCGTCTCGCCCGCGATCTCGGATTTCTTTCTCGCGGCTCACCGCGCCATGGGAGCGAGGGTACTTCTGGGCGAGGCGGCGCTCGCGATCACCGGAACAGAAACGGCAGACGGCGTCGAGACGGCGTCTGGCCATCATCCCGCCGATCTCGTCCTCCTGGCAGCCGGCGTCGTGCCGAACGCGGAACTGGCGGAAGAAGCCGGCCTTGCGACCGAACGCGGCATCCTCGTCGACTCCTTCATGACGACGGGGGACCCGAAGATCTTCGCGGTCGGCGACTGCGCGGTCTTCGAAAGCCGTCATGCCGATGGGCTCGTCCGCCTCGAATCCGTTCAGAACGCGGTCGACCAGGGCAAATGCGTCGCCGCGCGCATCCTCGGCGCAGGCCTTCCCTACGACAGTGTCCCGTGGTTCTGGAGCGATCAGGGCCCTTACAAGCTTCAGATCGCCGGCATCACCAGCGCGGCGGATCACGTTCATGCCATTGGTTCGCCCAGTGAGGGACGGCTCGTCGTCTTTGCCTTCAGGGGCGAGCGCCTCCTCGGGATCGAGACCGTCAACCGGCCTGGCGACCATATGGCCGGTCGCAAGCTGCTCGCGAGCGACTTGCGTGCCTCGCGCGCCGAGATCGAGCGGGAGGACTTCGACCTGAAGGCGCATCTCCAGAAGCTTGCCGCAGGCTGATAACGGGGTGAACGTCGCCCGGCGAAGACGATGAAGACGCTCGCCTCGGGAGACGTCAGAACGCGCCGGCGTCGCTCTGCGTTGTGCGTCGCCCTCGAGAGGACCGGAGGAAGACAACGGCGCGGGGCCGGTTCTATTCCTCCCGATGACATTGATTTCATGCCCGGAATATCTTTGCAGCCCTGCCGTTCTCCCGGCATCACGGACAGAAAGCGCCGTGCCCCTTCAAGGAGAACTTCATGAAGACGCTCATTCTCACGGGTCTTGCAGCACTGCTCGCCGGCCTGTCGCTCGCACCCCTTTCAGCGAATGCAGATACGCCGACCGTGTCGGGTCATCCGCTCCTGATCCTTGCGGACGACGACGACGACGATGATGATGATGACGACGACCGTGCCAACCGCCGCGGCCAGTATCGCGGCTACGACTTCGGCCGCCATTACGACGACGACCGGCGCGATCGCCGCGGCAGCCAGCGTTACGGCGACAACGACGATGACGACGACCGTGACGACCGCCGACGCGGCCAGCGCGGCGAACGTTTCGGCGACGACGACGACTGAGCCTGAGCGGGATCGACGCCAAGCGTTCAGGGGTCCTCTCCGGCGGGAGGGCCCCTGAACGTTTTCACGGAGAGCGCCGGCCTGGAAGAAGGCGTCTCTTACGGCGATACGGGAGCTGAAGGAGAGGAGGCGGTGGGGCTTTGCGCCGAAGGACCGTCGGCCGGTTGTCCCGCAACTGCCGGCACCTCGCCCGGCGCAACCGCGACGGGGAGGGCTTCGATCGCTCCGCCCGATCCGGCGGTGGCGCAATCCGGCATCTTGACGAGGCCATGGCCGAACGTCGCGTCTCGGCCGGGATTGCCGAGGTCCGTGGCTTCCGAAGCGAGGCCTTCGACCAGTTCGGCGACAGGGCGTTCGGGATGGATGGTCCTCTGGATGGCGAGCGCCGCCGTCACGAAGGGCGCAGCGTAGGACGTGCCGGACCGGAAGCGCCCGCCCGAGACGGAGGCCGCCGTCCAGAGTCGGACGCCGGGAGCCGCGAAGGCGATGTGGTCGCCGGCATTGGCCTGGCGGTAGACCCGGTTGGAGGCATCCACCGCCGTCACCGCGATCGCCTGCGGATAGGCCGCCGGAAACAGCGGCTCAGAGCGGGGCCCAGCATTCCCGGCGGCCGCGACCACCGGAACCTTGCGTTCGGCAAGCGCTGCGATGGCGCGCTCGAGGAGAAGGTTTGCCGGGCCGGAAAAGCTCATATTGACGATGTCGACGTTCCGGTCCGCCAGGGACTCGATGCCGCGTACCACGTCGAAGGCGTCGGCCGTCTCCTCGCCCGAACCCGTCCGGTGGAAGGCTTCGGCGGCGATCAGCCGCGCGTTGGGCAGCATTCCCGGCGTGCGGCTGTCCGGATCGCCTGCGATCAGGAGCGCGACAGCGGTTCCATGGACCCGCGATGCAGCGCGTCGCCCTTCTGCCAGCACCTCGATGATCTCGACGCGTCCAGCGGCGAGCGAAGGGTGCTCGGGATTGACGCCGGTGTCGATCATCCCGATCGTCGGGGCAAGCCGACAGCTATC
>JACMIV010000050.1 GCA_014380965.1 Rhizobiaceae bacterium
CCGCATGCGCTCGGGCGCCTCGGGCAGGAACTGCGCGAGAATGCCGCCGGCGCGCCAGCTCTCGCGGAACCCGCCGCCCTCCCCACGCCGGGCGATCCGGCCCACCGCGAGCCGAAGCGTCGTCGGAATCTGCTCGGACTGGCGGAAATAGCCTTCGGCCACCTCTTCGAGCGAGGCGCCGGAGAGTTCGACGATGCCCTGATAGCGTTGCGAGTGACCGCCCTGATCGACGGTCAGCGCCATCGTGCCAATGCCGAGCAGTGTTTCGGGGTCCGTGCGGCCGGCGGCCACCGAAGCCGCAACGCGCTCGGCGTCGAAGCGGGCATAGGCCCTGACGCTCGACGGCGTGGTGAAATCGACGACGAGGAGATCGACCGGACCGTCGGTCTGGGTCTGCGCGATGAACTTGCCGTCGAACTTCAGCGACGTGCCGAGGAGCACAGTGAGGACGATCATCTCGGCAAGCAGCCTTGCCACGGGTTCGGGGTAGTCGTGGCGGCCGAGGATGTCGTCGAGCATCGCGCCGAGCTGCACCGCGCGCCCGCGCGCATCGAGTGCCTCCACCGCGAAGGGCACGACGGCGTCGTCGCCGGCGAAGCCAAACTCGCCGAGATTGGGGCCGAGGCCGGCCGCGCCGGCGGACAGAGTCGTCGATCCCGCATCAGCCATGGGCGGCCACTTCGCCGAAGCACCAGGCGAGGATCGATTTCTGCGCGTGCAGCCGGTTCTCCGCCTCGTCGAACACGACCGACTGGGGGCCATCGATGACGCCGTCCGTCACCTCTTCCCCGCGATGGGCGGGAAGGCAGTGCATAAAGAGCGCGTCTGTCCCCGCATGCGCCATCAGCCGCTCGTTCACCTGATAGGGCGCGAAGATGTTGTGGCCGCGCGCGAACTCCTCGCGACCCATTGAGACCCAAGTGTCCGTCACGACGCAGTCGGCGCCCGCGACGGCCTCGACGGGGTCGGCGGTCGTCAGGATAGAGGCCCCGTCCGCACGTGCCCTCGCAAGCCGCCCGGCGTCCGGCTCGGAACCTTCGGGGGTCGCGATGTTCAAGGCGAAGCCGAAGCGGGCGGACGCCTCGATGAAGGAATTCAGGACGTTGTTGCCGTCGCCGCTCCAGGCAAAGGTCTTGCCCGCGACGGTCCCGCGCTTCTCCTCGAAGGTGAGGAGATCGGCCATGATCTGACAGGGGTGCGTGTCGTCGGTGAGTCCGTTGATGACCGGAACGGTGGCGTTCTCGGCCATCTCGATCAGGCGGTCGTGCGAAGTCGTGCGGATCATGATCGCGTCGACGTAGCGCGAGAGGACCCGCGCCGTATCGGCGATCGTCTCGGAGCGGCCGAGTTGCATCTCGGCGCCCGAGAGGAAGAGCGTTTCGCCGCCGAGCTGACGCATCGCGACGTCGAAGGACACGCGCGTTCGCGTCGAGGGTTTGTCGAAGATCATCGCGAGGATGCGTCCGCCCAGCGGACGCGGCCCATTACGGCCGACTTCCTTGCGGGCGTGGGCGTCGGTCATGATGTCGGCAAGGGCGCCCTGGTCCATCGCCGCGATGTCGAGAAAATGCCGCGGTCCGTGCCTTTTCGGAACGGAACCCGCGGACGCGCCGGAAACGACCCTCAGCGCACTCATGCGGACTTCCTGACCGACGCGAGCGACAGGCTCGCCACGGCGGCCTCGATGCGCGACACGGCCTCGCGGACCTCGTCGGCGGAGATGATCAGCGGCGGCAGGAAACGCACGACGTTGTCTCCGGCTGGAACAGCGAGAAGCTTCTGCACCCGCAGCTCCAGAATGAGCGCCGTGTTCGGCACGCGCGCCTTGATGCCGAGAAGCAGCCCCTCGCCGCGCACCTCCTCGACGATATCAGGATAGCGGTCGGCGATCGAGGCGAGCTGCTGCTTGAAACGCAGCGACATGTCGCGCACGTGCTCCATGAAGCCGTCGGCAAGGACGACGTCGAGAACGGCGTTGCCGATGGCCATCGCGAGCGGGTTGCCGCCGTAGGTCGTGCCGTGGGTGCCGGCGGTCATGCCTCGGGCAGCCTCTTCGCTCGCCAGACAGACGCCGAGCGGGAAGCCGCCGCCGATCCCCTTGGCCACCGCCATGATGTCGGGCTCGGCGCCGGAGGCCTGATGGGCGAAGAGCTGGCCGGTGCGCCCGACGCCGGTCTGGACCTCGTCGTAGATGAGCAGCAGCCCTTCCGCATCGCAGAGCTCGCGCAGGCCGCGCAGGCATTGCGGAGGCACGGAGCGCACGCCGCCCTCGCCCTGAATCGGCTCAACGAGGATCGCCGCCGTCTCCGGGCCGATCGCGGCCTTCAGCGCCGCATGATCGCCGAAGGGAACCTGATCGAAGCCGTCCACCTTCGGGCCGAAGCCTTCGAGATACTTCGCCTGTCCGCCCGCGGCGATCGTCGCAAGCGTGCGGCCGTGGAAGGCGCCCTCGAAGGTGATGATCCGGAAGCGCTCGGGATTGCCGGAGACATAGTGATAGCGGCGAGCGGTCTTGAACGCGCATTCGAGCGCCTCGGCGCCGGAATTCGTGAAGAAGGCCTTGTCGGCGAAGGTTGCCGCCGCAAGCCGTTCGGCGAGCCTCTTCTGGCCGGGAATCTCGAAGAGGTTCGAGACGTGCCACAGCTTTTCGGCCTGATGCTTCAGCGTCGCGACGAGGTGGGGATGAGCGTGGCCAAGCGAGTTCACCGCTACGCCGCCCGCAAGATCGAGGAACCGGCGGCCGTCGTCCGTCTCGAGCCACACGCCTGCTCCGCGCTCGAAGCGCAGGTCCGCGCGCGCATAGGTCGAGTAGAGCGGGGACGACGGCTGGGAATCGGTCGGCATGGCAAGAACTCTTCAATCTGCCCGAGAGGGGTCTCTCGTGAGGCCGCTGGGCGCGACGCTCGGGCTGTTCCGGAAATGCTCAAAGCCCGCCGCATGGGCAGGCTTCGATCGACGTCGAGAGTGCGTTGCGTGAGGCTAGACCTATACCATGGGTCGCGGCGAGGTTGTCAATCGAATCGCACCCGTCAAGCCCCGCAACCCCGCAGATGCAGGCCTTGGAAAGTCCAAATGCACGAAATAAGAGGCGGTATCTGGGGAAAAGCGTGAAAAGGATTCCGCTGCCGCACAGCGACTCTTGTCACGGAGTCAACCGATAGGGTAAATTTCTGCCAGACACTAGATTTCGTGCGGCGGACCTAGTCGATCAATACATGTAGTGGGGCCTCTTCGAGCGAAGGTTCGAGGACTGCCAGATCATACGTCCGCCGCGCATCCAAGCACAGGAGTTTCGGCATGGGCTGGACAGACGAACGCGTGGAACTTCTCGCCAAGCTTTGGAGCGAGGGCCTCAGCGCCAGCCAGATCGCGGGGCAACTCGGCGGCGTCACGCGCAATGCCGTGATCGGGAAGGTCCATCGGCTGAAGCTCGAGGGTCGCGCCAAGTCTCCGGCAGCCGCGGCGGAGGCGGGCAAGTCCGCTGTCGAGGAGAGCGAAGAAGAGACCGTCGTCGAGATGGAGATCGCGCCGCGGATCGTTGCTGCGCAGGTGCAGTCCGCCCAGCTTCGCAGCATCGGCCGATCCATGGGCGGGGGCATGCAGGGCGCGACTGCGCTGAAGATGGAGCCCGAGATCGATCTCGTCGCGGATGTGATGCCCGAGCGGGTCGTCACGACCGGCGAGGTGGTCCCGATCAGTCGCAACCTGACGCTCGTGCAGCTCAGCGACCGGACCTGCAAATGGCCGCTCGGGGATCCGCTCTCGGCGGACTTCCGCTTCTGCGGCAATCATTCCAACGATGCCTCGCCCTACTGCCTCTACCACGCGCGCATCGCCTTCCAGCCGGCGTCGGAACGGCGCCGGATCCGGTAAAGGCGTCCACCATCTCGATGTTTTCCGGGCTCCGCGATCCTCCTGGGATGGCGGAGCTCTTTTTTGATGCAGGTTCTATCGCGGATCGAGCGCCGGGAAGCGGGCGGTGAACGTCGAGCCCTCGCCGACCGTCGAGGCGACGATCAGTCGCGCGCGGTGCCGAACGAGGATGTTGCGCACGATCGAGAGGCCGAGGCCGGTCCCGCGCTTTTGGCGAGAGGTGCCCACATCCACCCGGTAGAAGCGCTCGGTGAGGCGCGGGACATGCTCGGCGGGAATGCCCGGACCGAAATCCTGCACGAAAGCCTCGACGAGTAGGCTGTCGCGCTCACGCAGCCGCTGGAGCCCGAGCACGATGCGCCTTCCGGCCTCGCCGTATTTGCAGGCGTTCTCGACAAGGTTCGAAAAGACCTGGACCAGCTCGTCGCGGTCGCCGGCTACGACATAAGGGCCGGGGCCGTATTGTGTCTCGATGACGAGGTCGCTTTCGGATGCCAGCGGCGACATGCTCTCCAAGACGTCGGCAAAGATCTCCTCGAGATCGATGCGGTCGCTGACGGCGACATGGCGCTTCATCTCGATATGCGATAGCGACAGGAGGTCGTCGATCAGGCGCGACATGCGCGCGGACTGGTCGCGCATGATGTCGAGGAAGCGGCCGCGCGCGACCGCGTCCTCCTTGGCGGGCCCTTGCAGCGTCTCGATGAAGCCGATCAGCGAAGCCAGCGGCGTTCGCAGCTCGTGGCTCGCATTGGCGACGAAATCGGTCCGCATCCGCTCGATCCGCCGCTCTCCGGTGCGGTCGTGGAAAAGGATGAGGAAGAAAGCCGGTCGCTCGCCCTGCGGCACGGGGATCGGCAGGATGTCGACGGACCAGGAGCGGTCCGCGGAACGGCCCTCGATAAACTCGGTGTTGACGCTCTTGCGCCCTTCCACCGAAGCCTCGATGGCGGCCAACAGCTCCGGCGAGCGAAAGCGCAGCGAGATCGCGTCGCCGAGCGCCATGTTGCCGAAGGCTTGTTCGGAGACGGCGTTGCGGTAGCGCAGGAGGAGGTTCCGGTCGATGAGGAAGGCCGGCTCCAGCATCGCCTCGACCACCGCCTTGATCCCCCCGTCCGGCCAGAGCGGCGCCTGTCGCCGCCACAGCTCCTCGCCGGCTTTCGCCTTGCGCGTGCTGCGAGCGGGAAGGATGCAGGCGAGCAGAAACAGAAGGCTTCCGATGATGCACGCCTGCCAGGCCTCAGGGTGGAGGATCGCAAGCGCGACGAACAGGCCGGTTCCGGCGGCCGCGACGCGCACGACCGAGACGACGCGCCGCGCGATCGGCAAGCCCGCCCCGCCTTCAGTGGTCTCCCGAGTGGTCATGACCTGCCTTCGCCCTCAGGCGGTTTAGAATCGCGACGGGTCTTCGACGCGCCAACCGATTCGCTCACAATGCCCAAGAAGTGCATCGTCTTCGTGTCACGGTGGTGCCGCTTCCAAGCTCGCCGGCGCGGGATGCCACCAGTTTTATGCTGGAGCTGCAGGCGCTAAATGCCTTCGACGATCCGCAGGCGCACGGAGTAGAGATCGATCGCGTTTGCTACCGTGCCGAAGCTCGGATTGATGGCGATCGCGCCGGATGCCGCAGGGTCCTCCGGCACGGTCATGTCGAAGACGAAGGCTTCGCCATCCTGCACGGTCGAAAATCGTTGGCGGCCGCAGACGGTGTCGCCGCCGAACAGGCACCGGACGGTGAATTCGCGGACCGTCCCGTCCGGAGACCCGACCGTTACCTCCACGCGGACCGTGCGGCCCTTGATGCCGTTGACGACCCCCGGTCCGATGGCGACGTCGATCTCGCCGTCCTCGCCCGCGGCCGCAAGGCGCACCGCGGGCCGGTCGCCGGGGCCGGTGATGGCGGAGACCTCGCCGCCGGTCGGCGTCGCGATCATTTCGAGCTGCGTTCCGTCGAACAGCGTGATCCATGCGATCTCGGCAGGCTCCACGACCGGTGCGATCTCAGCCCCTTCCGGTGCGGCCGCATCGGACGGCGCGACGCCCGCGTTCGGCGCAGCGAAGATGGTGACATAGGCGAAGACGAGACCCGCGATCAGCGTGACGAGAAGGACGATCGTGCCGAACAGGAAGGGCCGCCCGCGGCCTGGCTTCGCTCCGCCGCGCTTGGCTCCTCCAGGCGACCACGACGCGTCGCGTGCCGCGCTTTCGCCCGGCGCTTCGGCGATGGGAACGGCACCCGGCAGCGGGTTGCGAAAATCTTCGTGCTCCTCGTTGCGGCGAGCCGATGAAGGCGGCTCGGGATCTGGATCGCCGAAAGGTCGATCCGGATCGTCGCCGTCGATGGCACGGAGGTCGCGGGACGACGTGTCGTCCGGCTCGTGTCCGGCGGGGATGAAGGCCCCCTCGACGTCGGCGGACGTCAAGTTTTCGTCGGGGTCCGCGTTCGGCCCGGCATGGCCGAGATACCCCGCCTGCTCCTCGTCGTCATGATATGATTCGAGTGTTTCCTCCGCGGGAGCGGGCGCGTAGTAATCTTCCTCGACGCGGTTGATCGTCTCGGCAAGACGGACGCGCTGGGCATGGGCGGCGTCCGCGTCCGTCTGTTTGGACGTGAGCAGGCGCTCCAGAGCGCGCTCGGACGCCGCATAGATGGATTCCCGAAAGGCGGGATCGCTTGTGTCGCCTGCCTCGAGCGCGCGCCGCAGGCTCTCTTCCATCGCGCTCATCATGCTCTCCAAGCCCTCCGCAAGCCGACTTGCCGCCGAATATCTAACCCACCGGCGATGGCATGGTAAACGGTCGGCGTCACCGCCGTAACAGCCAAGCCTTGAGTAGGGATTGCGGTGGCAAGACCTCGGATCGGCGCGCCTTTGCGGCTCCGCGCGTCGTCTCAGGACGCGGCGGAACAGGTCGCTGCGACCGATGGACCTGAACCTGGATGTCGAAGCGGCTGTTTTCCCGACCGGTCTCTGCTAAGCGC
>JACMIV010000051.1 GCA_014380965.1 Rhizobiaceae bacterium
AGAGCGCCAGCACCGGCAGCACCGCGCCGTTCATGGTCATCGACACGCTCATCTGGTCGAGCGGGATGCCTGAGAACAGCGTGCGCATGTCATAGATCGAATCGATCGCGACGCCCGCCATGCCGACATCGCCGGGAACACGCGGATGATCGGAATCGTAGCCGCGATGGGTGGCGAGATCGAAAGCGATCGAGAGGCCCTTCTGCCCGGCGGCAAGGTTTCGGCGGTAGAAGGCGTTCGAGGCCTCGGCTGTGGAGAAGCCCGCATACTGCCTGATCGTCCAGGGTTTCTGGACATACATGGTCGGGTAGGGCCCGCGGACGAAGGGAGCGGCCCCCGGCCAGGTGTCGAGGAAGGGCAAAGCGGCGATGTCCGCCTCGCCGTAGAACTCCTCGAGCAGGATGCCCTCCGGCGTCTCGAAGCCCGGCTCGCCGCGCGGCTCGGACCCGGTCCTTGTGGCCGGAGACCATGGGATGGAGGAAAAATCGGGGATGGTCATGCCGCGTGCTCCCGCGTTTCCGTCAGCCGGCGGGGGCGAAGCGGCTCGCAGTCGGAGCCGTCGGCAATGGTCGCGGCGCCTTCCGCGGCGGGAACGAGGACCGCGATTTCTCGCTCGGTCTCCATGGGATAGTGCGTGACGCCGATCGCCGCCTCGCTGCGGTCGTCGAACCTTGCCTGCCGCGCCGCCCGCGTTGCGCCGATCCGCGCCTGGAGCGCGCCCTTTTGCAGGCTTTCGGCGATGCCGCCCTCCGCCTCGATGCGGCGAAATTCATCCCAGGCCGCTTCCGCGATCGCTTCCGTCAGGGCCTCGATCCCGCCGGAGCCGGCTGCCGGGTCGGCCACACGCGAAAGCCCGCTTTCGTCCTGAAGGATCGCCTGGACGTTGCGGGCAAGTCGGCGCGCCTTCGCTTCGGGCAGGCCGTTGGCCGCCGTGAAGGGGAGGACCGACAAAGAATCCGCGCCGCCGGTTGCGGCGGCAAAGGCGGCGATGGTCGTTCGGACGATGTTCGTGTGCGGGTCCTTCGCCGTCATCATCCGGCGGGAGGTTTCGACGTGGATCCGGATCGCATGGCGCGCATCGTTCACCTCGCACTCGGCGAGGAGGCGTGACCAGAGAAGGCGAAGCGCCCGGACTTTCGCCGTCGCGAGAAACTGCTTCTGGTCGGCCACCAGCGTGAAGGCAATCGGCAGGATGAGGGCGTGGAGATCGTGTCCGCTGCCGCTGAAAGCCCTGAGATAGTAGAGCGCCGTCGACAGCACGGCGCCGAGCTCCTGCGCTTCGCTCGCTCCCGCCTCGTGATAGACGCGGCCGTCCGCCTCGACGAGCGTGCCGCCTAGCCCTTCGTCGAACCATGGCTTCAGGAGATCCTCGAGACGGTATCGAAGGCTTTGGTCGTCTCGCCCGGGAAAGCGGCCCGTCGCCGCGAAGCAGCCGATCGGATCGATCGCCTGATCGACGCTGAGGCGATCGAAGCCTACGCCGCGCCGCGCGACGACGGCCTGCCGCAGAAGCATGACCGCGGTGTCGAGGTCCGGGTGCGGCTCGATCCTCACATGCACCATCTCCAGCATCACGCCGTCGAGCGCGGAGAGGATCGCCCGCTTCGTCAGCGGCAGGCCGAAGCCTCCGGCAGAGGGTGCGCCTTCGAAGACGAGCGCGAGCGCATTGGCGCCGCCTTCGAGATCGGCGAGCGCCTGGAGATTGGCGCGGACGGGGTCCGGATCGTCGACGCGCTGGACGATACGCCAGGGCGTCGCGGGCTCGCTGCGCAGGATCGGCACTGCGGGAGAAACTCGAGCATGGATCGGGCCGTAGGCGATGCCGTCGTCGGTCTCCGAGACGAGACTCTCGAAAGGAGCCCCGCCGAGCGCCTGCTCGGCAAGGCCTCGCCAATCGGCCTCGCTGCGCGTCTCAAACTCCGTACCGTCCAGCGTGTCGGCCATCGATCGTTCCTCCCCGGCGAGACATAGGGCAAGCGCGTGCCCGGCGAAACGACGCTTTCGCGGCACGAGGTCCCGCCGAAGCAGGCGCTCAGTCGGCAAGAACCGTCGCGCGCGGGGCGGTCAGGCGCCAGACGACACCCGTCTCGGCATAGGACATGTCGACCTCGCCGCCGAGGCCGCGTGCGGTCATCTTCTGCGTCACCAGCGTTCCGAAGCCCGAGCGCTTCGGTTCTGTGACAGGTGGGCCGCCTCTCTCGCTCCAGGTGAGCACGAGGGTCTCGTCAAGGCTCCATTCGATGCGGACATAGCCGCCTTCGACGGATAGCGCGCCGTATTTCGCGGCATTGGTGGCGAGTTCGTGCAGGGCAAGGCCGAGGGTCTGGGCCGCAGTTGGATTGAGGTTGGTCGCCGGACCGTGCAGTTCGATCTGCTCGCTGTTGCCCGCCCCGAACGCCTTGAGCTGCGTTCTGCAGAGCTCGAGCAGCGACGCGCTGTCCCACCCTCGGCCGGCGAGGAGGTCTGCCGACCGCGCCAGTGAACTCAGCGCTTCCGACAGCGTATCGAGGAACTCGCCGGTGCTGTTGCTCTCCTTGGCGGCCCTCCGGGCTATGGCGGCGATGAGAGCGTACTGGTTCTTGGCGCGATGGGTCATCTCGCGCATCAGGAAGCTTGCCTGCTCCTCCGCTTCCCGCCGCTCACGCGAAGCCTGGGCCAGAATCTTCGAGACTTCGCCCACCTCCTCGATGTCGGTGCTGACGGGAAGCGCGAGTTCGCCCTTGCCGATCGCCTGCGCCTGATTTGCAAGAAGAAGAATGGGCGCCGCGAGGCGGCGGCCGAAGAAGACGGCGAGGGCGCTGGAGAAGAAGAGAAGGAGGACGCCCGTCCCCACCAACAGGAACCAGGATCGCATGATCGGCTGGCCGATGACGGCATCGGGCACAGCAACGGTCGTCGACCAGCCAGTAAGAATCGAACTGTAATTGGCCTCGATCAGGTCGTCCGACATCTCCGTGCCGAGCGAATCCGCGATCGAGGGGTTCTCGAAAGGGGTGTCATGGCGTTCGCGCATCCGGCCACCCGAGGCGAGCGCGGCGATGACCCGGTGCCCCTGACGATCCTTGATGATCGCTGTCCAGGTCGGCGGGAGATTGCGCTCGGAGATCACCGATGAGAGGTCGTTCGCCCGCTTGGATATCGCCAGCACGTAGATCACGCGGTCGCCCCGGATGACGGGCACGGCGATATGGAAGACGAACTCCTTCGCCCGCTCGCCGAAAAAGACGTCGGAGACGAAGGGAAGCCGCGTGCGGAAGACCATTTCGGCCGCCGCCGTGTCCGTCACGCCGCCGATCGGCGAGGAGAGAGGCACGCGCGTGTCGAGCGCGACGCGCAAGGCCGGGTCGATCAGCACCGCGTCCGCACGCGTCGCGGCCAGCGCAGCGATGGTCCGGGCATGGAACTCCGCCATGTCGTCCTCGTCGATGAAGGGCGAGGAGGCGAGAACCTTGGCGGCCGTCATCAGGCCGTAGATTTCGCGGTCGATCGAATCCGAGATGATTTCGGCCGTGTCGGCGACCTGCCCCGACGCGATTTCGGTCTGCTGCTCGGAGAACTGGTGAATGAGAAAGGCGCTGAACAGAAGCGCCGGAACGAGGACGATCAACGCGAACCCGGCCAGATGGACGAGAAGCGGCGGCCGGCGGTATAGCCGCGAGAGCTTCAACGGCCGCAAACGGCCGATCCGCAGCCGCGCCAAGTTTACGTCCGTTGTCATGTCTACAGGGGCCATCCATTTCGCGACAGCACGCGGGTCATCGCAAAACGCGCTATCCGATCCCGATCTCCAGGATAGACATCATAGCGGAGCCGGGATCGTGTTCAAAGGCCCCCTCGCTGGCCCGCCATACTGGAGAGCGGAGACCGATCGGCCGCCTCAAGATGCAGCCCGCCGTCGACGGCAGCGCGGAGCTTAGTGCGCCGGGTTTTAACGCCCGACGCATGGAAACGATCTCCGGCGCAACCGGAGCTGCCTCAAGCGAACTGCGAGAGCCCCGGCGTTGTCGCGATGACCCGGTCGACTGTCTCGGCGCCCGCATTCTGCTTGGCGTAGGTGATGAGCTCGGTGGCGATCATGCGGATCTGGCCCATGTCGAGGCCAAGGCCCATCAGCTTCGAGCCGAGCGCCATGATGCCGCCGCCGAAAGCACCCATCACGCTGCTCATGATCCCGCCGCCGCCGCCACCGGTCGCCGCTATCGCCTCGGCCGCGCCGGGCGTCTCGGCAATCATGGTTTCGACCGCGGGATCGGTCCCCTCCGCCTTCATGTAGGCGAGGATGTGACCGACCGCGATCTGTGCCTTCTCGACAGTGAGGCCGGTTTCCGCCGCGATGCGGTTCAGAACGTCTTGCATGATCTCTTCCCTTTTCGGCTGTCTTGCGCAAGGCGCGCCGGCCCATCCGCCGCAAGCTGGCGCCCCGATCCGGTCGGACCATGGCAAAGCCGTTGACGCCATGCAATCTGCAAAACGCAAACACGCCTGCTCCGTCGACCTGCCGCTCCGGGGCCGCGCCACCCGCATTGTGCGTCCGTCGCGGCCAAGCCAATATGGACCAGCGGACGGTGTACGGAGGACGACAATGCTCGAAGACGGCAGGATCTACATCGGCTCGAGCCGGACGCCTGACGATGCCGTCAAGCAGGGCGAGTATCTCGAGCTCACCCTGGCGAATCGCCACGGCCTCGTCACCGGTGCGACCGGCACCGGCAAGACGGTGACGCTGCAGGTGTTGGCCGAGGGCTTTTCCGATGCTGGCGTTCCCGTCTTCTGCGCCGACATCAAGGGCGATCTCGCGGGTATCGCGATGCGTGGCGAGCCCAAGGATTTCCTCGTCGAGCGCGCCGCCGCGATCGGGCTCGACCCCTATTATCACGACGCCTATCCCGTCGTGTTCTGGGACATCTTCGGCGAGAAGGGCCACCGGGTGCGGGCGACCGTCGCGGAAATGGGGCCGCTGCTTCTGGCGCGCCTCATGAACCTCTCGGAGGCGCAGGAGGGCGTCCTCAACATCGCCTTCAAGATCGCCGACGAGGAGGGCCTGCTCCTCCTCGACCTCAAGGATCTCCAGGCGATGCTTGGCCATGTCGCGGAGAATGCCGAGGCGATCTCGCGGCTCTACGGCAACGTGGCGAAGCAGTCGGTCGGCGCGATCCAGCGCTCGCTGCTCGTCCTCGAACAGCAGGGCGCGGTCGAGTTTTTCGGCGAGCCGGCGATCCGCATATCCGATCTCATGCGCTCCGACCGCGACGGGCGCGGCTACGTCAACGTGCTTGCCGCCGATCGGCTGATGATGAACCCGCGGCTCTACTCGACCTTCCTGCTCTGGCTCCTGTCGGAGCTCTTCGAGGAGCTGCCCGAGGTCGGCGATCCGGAAAAGCCCAAGCTGGTCTTCTTCTTCGACGAGGCCCATCTCCTCTTCGACGGCGCGCCGAAGGTTCTCACCGACCGCATCGAACAGGTCGTCAAGCTGATCCGCTCGAAGGGCGTCGGCGTCTATTTCGTGACGCAAAACCCGCTCGACATGCCCGACGGGGTGCTGGCGCAACTCGGCAACCGGGTGCA
>JACMIV010000052.1 GCA_014380965.1 Rhizobiaceae bacterium
CCTCGAGGCAGCCGACGGCCGCGGAGGCGAGGACGACGCCGGCCAGCGCGAACCAGGCCCGTCGCCAGATGCGGTCGATCGGCTTGCCGAAGGCAAGGATCACGCCCCAGATCGTCGGCAACACGGCGACGAGCACCGCGCCGAGGCCGAAGACCTGCATGAGGATATCGGAGACGACGGCGCCGCCGGGGCCGGCGAAATTGGCGACCGGATTGTGATTGGACTGGCTGAAGGACGGATCTGTGACGGTCCATGTCGCGAGCGCCACGGAGAGATAGGCGGCAAGGCACAGGAGCGCCGCGCCGCCGGCGATTTCCGCCTGCCGCCGAAAGAAGGGCACGGGCTCCGCGCGCTTTGGCGAAGGCGTCGCCTGCCTGGTGCCGCCCTTCGTTCCCACCGTCGTCGACGCCATCGCTGCCCGCCCGTCCTGCCACGCCACACCTGCCCGCCGAACCTCGGCAGGCATCATGGGCGGGAGACTAAGCTTTGCTGGTTAAAGCGTCTTTAACCCTAAGCGCCCGGTCACGATGCGTCCCTCATTTCGTTGACCTTTCCGCCCGGCCCTCCCGCGTCGCCGGCCCCAAACGCGACGAGCATCGATGGCGCGCGGTATGAGGAGATACGTCGCGGACTCCGCGAGACGACAGACCGCAAGGTTTCTCGGTAGCCATAAGGCCGGCCAATGACCGCATCGGACGGGATGCACAAGATATGCGAAATTCCATCATGCGTCGTCGTCACCCGGGAAATCGGACGTTGCTCGCACAATTGGATCAACTGGATATAGCTCTAAGAGGTGATACTGCTATCTTCCCTTACTAATATTCGATATTTGCTCTCGCTTGAGGCATAAAAATCATTTATTTACGAATACAAATTCTATAAATTCATCGTCAACCATCTCGATCATCGACAATTGACCACTGAATTCATTGTCTGTACAGCAATCTCGCGGTCGAAGTGGCGACCAATGGGGACAATTTACATGAAACGTCTGATCTGCGGAGTCCTTCTTGCCGTCGTCGCGGCATCACCTGCTGCCGCCTTCCAGCGCGGGGATTGGGTCCTCTCGCAGTGGCAGGGAGACGAAAACTATTATGCCGGCGTCGTCGACAGGGTCGACGGCAAGTCCGTTACGGTGCGCTACGACGACGGCGACACGGACACCCGCCCGGCCAACCAGGTGAAAAAGTACAACTGGCGCGTCGGATCGCGCGTCGAGTGCAATTTTCAGAGAGGCGGCACCTGGTATCCCGGCGAAATCAGCAAGCTCAACAACACCAAGCTGAGCGTCGCCTACGACGACGGCGACCGCGAGACGACGAACACCGGGCTCTGCCGCTCGAAATAAGCGGGGGCCGACCTCGATCCGTAGGCTCGGCGCGACGGTGAGCGAAGTGGATCGATGAGACGAAAAAAGGGCAGGCGCCGGAGCGCTTGCCCTTTTTTGTTCGGTCGCTTCACGCCTAACGAAGGCGCCAGTCACAAACCTCCGCCTTTCCCCGCCGCGCGGATGCGGCCGGCGGGGGAGCGATGGATCGGTCAGGAAGCGTGATAGGCCGCCTCGCCGTGCGAGGTGAGGTCGAGACCCTCGCGCTCGGCCTCGACGGTCGGACGCAGTCCGATCGTGAGATCGACGATCTTGAAGATGATCGCCGAACCGATGCCGGACCAGAGCACCGTGATGGCGACGCCCTTGAGCTGCGCCATCACCTGCGTCGCCGCGCCCGGATAGACCGACGCGTTGGCGACGTAGTCGACGATGCCGGCGCCGCCGAGGGCCGGATCGACGACGATCCCGGTGCCGATGGCGCCGAGAATGCCGCCGATGCAGTGGATGCCGAAGACGTCGAGGCTGTCGTCATATTTGAACATGTTCTTGACGACGTCGACGAAGAAGTAGCAGACCGCCGAGGCGACCGCACCGAGGACGATCGCGCCCATCGGTCCGGCAAAGCCGGCCGCCGGCGTGATGGCGACAAGACCCGCCACCGCGCCCGATACGAGCCCGAGCATCGACGCCTTGCCGCGGCTGAAGGCCTCGATCAGCATCCACACCACGGCCGCGGCCGCGGTGGCGACGAACGTGTTCATCATGGCGAGCGCGGCGTAACCGTTTGCCTCGAGGTTGGAGCCGGCGTTGAAGCCGAACCAGCCGACCCAAAGAAGCGAGGCGCCGACCATGGTGAGCGTCATCGAGTGCGGGGCCATGACGTCCTTGCGGAAGCCCGTGCGCGGTCCGATCATCAGCGCGCCGACGAGGCCCGCGATGCCGGCATTGATGTGAACGACCGTGCCGCCGGCAAAGTCGATCGCGCCCAAGCTCCAGATGAGTCCTGCGCCGGCGATGGTCGCGTCGGCCGGGTTGGTCGAGGCGAATTCCGGTCCAGGCCACCACCAGACCATATGGGCCACCGGGAAGTAGATGAAGGTCACCCACAGGATCACGAAGACGATCACGGCGGAGAACTTCACCCGCTCGGCGAAGGCGCCGACGATGAGCGCCGGCGTGATGCAGGCGAAGGTCATCTGGAAGACGACGAACGCGTATTCGGGGATGACGACGCCGCGCGAGAAGGTCTCGACGATCGTCGAGGGGGTTACGCCGGCGAGAAACATCTTGGACGTGCCGCCGATATAGGTGTTGAGCGAGCCGCCGTCGGTGAAGGCGAGGCTGTAGCCGTAGGCCACCCAGACGATCATCACGACCGAGGTGATGGCGAAGACCTGCATGAGGACCGAGAGCATGTTCTTGGCGCGGACGAGGCCGCCGTAGAACAAGGCGAGGCCCGGCACGGTCATGAGAAGCACGAGCGCGCTCGAGACGAGCAGCCAGGTCGTGTCGCCCTTGTCGGGGATCGGTGCGGCAGCGGCAGGAGCGGCGGCCGCGGCGTCGACGGCAGGAGCGGCGGCG
>JACMIV010000053.1 GCA_014380965.1 Rhizobiaceae bacterium
ATCGCCCGCCACCTCGCGGCGGCGTCCTCCGGCGAACGCGACCGCGCCGCAAGGCTCAGCCTGTCCGGTGAGCGGCCGGACCTCTCCGCCCGCCACGTCCTTACGGGAGTTCAGGGGATGATCGTCGCTTCCGCCGTCATGACGCTTGCCATGCTTGCCATCCTGACACCCGGCGCGTTTTTCCAGATGGCCCATCTCGTCGTCATCCCGGTCTATCTCGGGGCGATCGGTCTGAGACTCTGCGCCGCCGCGAGCGCCCGGCCGCAGGTGGACTCCCCTCCCCTCAGAGAACCGGACGAGTTGCGCCCGGTCTATACGGTCCTCGTCGCGCTCTACCGGGAGAGCGAGGTGGCGGCCGATCTCGTCGCCGCGCTGTCGGAGCTGTCTTGGCCACGGTCGAAACTCGACGTGATGCTGGTCTGCGAGGGCGACGATCCCGAGACGATCGCCGCCGTCCAAAGGGCGGTAGAACGCGAACCCGGCTTTCGGATCGTCGTCGTTCCACCATCGTTGCCGCGCACGAAGCCGAAGGCGCTGAACTACGCGCTGCCACTCGCGACAGGCGAGTTCGTCGTCCTCTACGACGCCGAGGACCGGCCGCATCCGGACCAGCTCGAAACTGCCTTCCGGGCGATGCGGGCCGGTGGCGAAAATCTTGCCTGCCTTCAGGCGCCCCTCGTCATCCGCAACGGCGAGCGGCATTGGCTCGCCGGTCATTTCGCGCTGGAATATGCGGCCCTCGTCCGCGGGATGCTGCCGTTTCTTGCCCGTCTCGGCCTACCGCTCCCGCTCGGAGGAACGTCGAACCACTTTCGGCGAGCCTCGCTCCACGACGTCGGCGCCTGGGACAGCCACAACGTGACCGAGGATGCCGATCTCGGCATCCGACTCAGCCGGAGCGGCTACCGGGTCGAGACGATCGCCTGCCCGACGTTCGAGGATGCTCCGGAGCGCTGGCGGGACTGGCGCAACCAGCGCACCCGCTGGATGAAGGGGTGGATGTTGACCTGGCTCGTCCATATGCGCCATCCCGCAAGGCTCGTTCGCGATCTTGGACCCACGGGCTTTCTTGCCCTGCAGCTCGTCTTCTTCGGCATGGTCGCCTCGACGATCGCACATCCCTTCTTTCTAGGCTTCCTCGCCTATACCGCCGTGTCGACGGCGATCGCGGGCCTGCCGGACATGGCGACGCGCATTCTCATCGCCGTCGATCTCGTCGCCCTCGTTCTCGGCTATGTCGCCTTTGCGCTCCTCGCCGTCCGCACGCTCGACACGCGCGGGAAGCGCAAGCTGCGGGGCCATCTCTGGTCGCTGACGGCATACTGGTGCCTCATCAGCCTCGCGTCGGCACGCGCCTTCCGGCAACTCATCATCAATCCGCACATGTGGGAGAAGACGCCCCACGGGCCGTCTACGCGGGCCAAGGGTCAAAGAGCGCCGACAGCCCGCGTTGCGATCCCCGACCGCTCGCAACGCGGATGGCGCGGATGGCGTGAGAGCCAGGTGTAGACCTCCCTCCCACGGCGCAATCCGGTTTGATTCCCTCTGCCTCAAAAGGGCCGGATCGAAAGCGGAGAAGCGCACGTGTCGGCTGTGCGTGCCGCGGTCCCTTTTCTCGATGGCCTTCATGATCTCACGTTTCTGCCGAAATCGCCGTTCCGGGCGTGGAGCTGCCCCCTCGGTCGCGGTCGGTATTGCGACGCTCGTCGTCATCTCGC
>JACMIV010000054.1 GCA_014380965.1 Rhizobiaceae bacterium
CCAACGTCCGGGCGGCACGCCGCGCGCGCCGGCCGATGTCCAGCATCAGAGCTTCGGTGTCGTCGACTTTCGCATGGTCGAGCATCGCCGTGTCCTTCCCTCTCATGCCATTTCGCCGAGGTCGCGGAACTGCCGCTCCAGAACGAGATCGTCGCGGTGGATCATGGCGGTGCGCGGGGCGTGGCCGAGCGCCACTTCTATCGCCGCGCTGCGAAGGCCGGCGACGAGCCGCGCCTCGGCGGCATCGTAGGCGACGAGGCCGCGGGCGATCTCGACCCCGTCTTCCGAAGCGACGACGATCGTGTCGCCGCGCCCGAACTCGCCGTGGACGGCCTTGACGCCGGCCGGCAGCAGGCTCTTGCCCGACGAAAGCGCGCGCACCGCGCCGGCATCGACGACGAGCCGGCCGGCGGTGTTGAGGTGCCCCGCGATCCAGCGCTTGCGCGAGGTCACCGGATTGGCCGTCGGCTTAAAGAGCGTCGCCGGTTCGCCCTTCTCGATGGCCGAAAGCGGATACAGCCGGTCGCCGCGGGTGATGATCATGGCAGCGCCCGCCGCCGTCGCGATCTTGCCGGCGTCGATCTTCGTGCGCATGCCGCCGCGCGAATATTCGGAGGCCGCGGCGCCCGCCATCGCCTCGATCTCCGGCGTGATGCGCTCGACGACCGGAACGTGCCGGGCCTCCGGGTCGAGGGCGGGCGGCGCGGTGTAGAGCCCGTCGATGTCGGAGAGAAGGATCAAAAGGTCGGCCGACATCATGGTCGCGACGCGGGCGGCGAGGCGGTCGTTGTCGCCGTAGCGAATTTCGGCGGTCGCCACCGTGTCGTTCTCGTTGATGACCGGAACCGCGCCGAACTGGAGGAGCGTGCCGACCGTCGCGCGGGCGTTCAAATAGCGGCGGCGCTCCTCGGTGTCGCCGAGGGTGAGGAGGATCTGGCCGGCCTCCAGCCCGTGGGCGCCGAGAAATTCGGCATACGCCCTGGCGAGCGCGATCTGCCCGACCGCCGCGGCGGCCTGGCTCTCCTCGAGCTTCAGCGCGCCGGCGGGGAGTTTCAGCACCTTGCGGCCGAGTGCGATGGCGCCGGAGGAGACGATCAGGACGTCGCGGCCGTCAGCCGTCAGCCGTGCCACGTCCTCGGCAAACGTCTTCAGCCACTCGGTGCGCAGGCCCGTCCGGCGGTCGACGAGGAGCGCCGAGCCGATCTTGACGACGATTCGCCGATAGCCGCCGAGGGAGGCCGCAGCGCTCATCGGGTCTCTTCGCTTCCAGAGCGGCGGGCGGCACGGGAGGTCGTCGCGCTCTCGCCTGCATCGTCCTCTTCGAGGTCGCGCGGATCGACCGTGCGGGGGTCGCCGCCATTCGCCTCTGAAGGCGACGCCCAGCGGTCCTCCTCCTCGTTGTCCTCGACTTCGCCCATCTTCAACCCGACGATTTCCCGGCGGAGCTGGCGCAGCGCCTGGGTCATGCCGTCGCGGCTGACGGCGGAGATGGCCAGCGGACGCTTGCCGCACGCGCGGCCGAGCAGCTTCAGCTTCTCGGCCTTCTCCGTGTCGGACAGCGTATCGATCTTCGAGAGGGCGACGATTTCGGGCTTGTCCGTCAGCCCCTCGCCGTAGGCGGCAAGCTCCGCACGAACCGTCTTGTAGGCGTGCCCCACGTCCTCTTCGGTCGCGGAGACGAGGTGGAGGAGGACGCGCGTGCGCTCGACATGGCCGAGGAAGCGGTCGCCGATGCCAACGCCCTCGTGCGCGCCTTCGATGAGGCCGGGAATGTCGGCGAGCACGAACTCGTTGCCGTCGACGGTCGCGACGCCGAGATTGGGGTGGAGCGTCGTGAAAGGATAGTCGGCGATCTTCGGCCGCGCCGCGGTGACGGCGGCGAGGAAGGTCGACTTGCCGGCATTCGGCAGACCGACGACGCCGGCATCCGCAATCAGCTTCAGCCGCAGCCAGATCGTCAGCTCCTCGCCTTCGAGGCCGGGATTGGCGCGGCGCGGCGCCTGGTTGACCGAGGTCTTGAAATAGGCGTTGCCGAAACCGCCATTGCCGCCCGCGGCGATCCTGTGACGCTCGCCGATACGCGTGAGGTCGAAGAGCAGCGTCTCGTTGTCCTCGGCATAGACCTGGGTGCCCGCCGGAACCTTCAGCGTCACGTCGGGGCCCTTGGCGCCGGTTCGGTTGCGGCCCATGCCGTGGGTGCCGGTCTTGGCGCGGTAGTGCTGCTGGTAGCGGTAGTCGATCAGCGTGTTCAGGCCCTCGACGGCCTCGACGAAGATGTCGCCGCCGCGTCCGCCGTCGCCGCCGTCCGGCCCGCCGAACTCGATGAACTTCTCGCGCCGGAACGAGACCGAGCCGGCGCCGCCGTCTCCCGATCGGATGTAGACCTTGGCCTGGTCGAGGAACTTCATGTCTTCACGTCCTTGCCCGCTTCAAGCGGGGCGTGCGCCCGAGGGCTGTTTCTTATCAGAGCTGCGCCATCTTTCGAAGCCAGGCAGCATCGGCTCGCTGGATAGTCGGTGTACGACAAGCGCGACAGAAAAGGCGCTTCCCTCCGAGCTTCGTCATCCCCGCCTTCGGCGAGGATGACGATGTTTAGATGTTGCCGCTTCTCATGAGAAAGGTCGGCTTCCACCGCTTCGCCTGCGTCAGCCGGCAGGCGTCACCTTCATGAACACGACGCGCGACGTGGCGAGCGGCAGGCCGAGCTTCGACACCTTCACCTGGTTGACCACCGTCCCGTCCGGTTCGGCGGTCATCTCGTGTCGGAAGTGCAGGACCATCGATCCGCCGCCCGGCGCGTAGCCGTCATATTCGAGCACCGCGCCCTCCGCCGTCCGGTATCCGGCGACGGGCATGGTCGGGCTCATCAGCCCGTCCTCGTCCGCGGTGCGCACCGTGCCGTCGTAGCGTCCGTCGGGCCGAGCGTGGAGCCGCCAGTATTGCAGCCTGTCGCCGACGGACAGATGGAAGGTCTCGTCGAGGTGGAATTCGCCGTCCTCTTCCGCCCGGCCCTTGAAGTCGGCGGTGAACGCGGTCTTCCAGAGACCCAGCGTCTCGATCTCGCCTTCGCTGCGCGCGTTGCCGTCGAAGAAGCTCTCGATGGCGAAGCCGCCGTTCGGGTCCAACCTGGCGACTTCGCTGCAGGCGCCGAGCGCAAGCAACGTTCCAAGAAGGAAAAATCCGGTCGCGATGGCGCGGCGACGAGTCGGTCGTTGGCGGATCATGTCCCGTCTTCCCTTCCGTTCGCGCCGCGCTTCGGGTTTCCGGCCCGCCGTCGAATGCTTCCTCGGCCCAGACGTCTCAGGCCCGACCCCAGGCCTTCAGAGCCTCCCAGGCCCGGCGATCGAGATGAAAATCTTCGCTCGAAACGCGCCCCGCCGCAACCGAGACGAACGTGCCCGTGCCGCGGTGCTGAAAACCGCACTTTTCGAGCACCCTTCGCGAGGCAAGGTTGATCGCCCGGCAGTTCGCCCAGATGGATTCGATGTCGAGCCTTGCAAAGCCGAGATCGATCACCGCCTGTGCCGCTTCGGTCGCGTATCCCTGGCCCCAATGCGCGCGGCCCATCCAGTAGCCGAGATCGACGGCGCGGACCTTGTGGGTCGGCCGTAGGCCACAGAGACCGAGGAGCCGGCCGCTGCCCTGCTCCGTCACGGCAAAGACCATCTCGCGTCCGGCATTTTCGATGAAGCTGCGCGCGTGCTCGATCGTGTAGGGGTGGGGCAGCCGCGCCAGCATTGCGGCGATCCCGGCATCATCCGCAAGCCGGGCGATCGCCCCGGCATCGTCCGTCACGGGCGGCCGGAGCATCAGCCGCCGCGTGACGATCGGTTCAAGCGGCTCTTCGACGAGGCAGTCCAGTTCGTGGTCCACGGCACCGATCCTTGCAAACGAAAAAAGGGGACGATGGTGGCCCATCTCCCCTGTTCTCGCTTCGAGGCGGTGACCGTCAGGGTCCCTCAGAAGCGCCGGGTGGTTGGGACACCGGCGCTTCTCGAGGGGCTCCGGTCATTCTGCGGCGATGGCTTTCGGCATGACGGAGATATAGGCGCGACCGCGGGCTTTGGTCTGGAAGGTGACGATCCCTTCGGCAGTCGCGAAAATGGTATGGTCCTTGCCGAGGCCGACATTGGCGCCGGGATGCCATTGGGTTCCGCGCTGACGCACGATGATATTGCCGGGAATGACGAGCGAGCCGCCCGACTTCTTAACGCCGAGGCGCTTCGACTCGGAGTCGCGACCGTTGCGGGACGAGCCGCCTGCCTTCTTGTGTGCCATTTCAGTCTCTCCTGGAGCGCGAGCGCCCACAATGGGGCGGCCCGGCTCTCTCGTTCCGTCTGTTCTTCGCACGACGGCGAGCCTTTTGTCAGCTCACCTTTGATATCGCGCCGTGAAAATCGAAAGGCCGTGCGGCCTTATTCCTTCGGTTCGGCGGCCGGCACAGCCTCGGCGGTCTCGCTTCCGGCAGCCTTCGCCTTGCGCGGCGCCTTCTGCTTGGCGGGCGCTTCGCTCGCTGCAGGGGCCTCCGCGACCGTCGTCTCGGTCTCGTCCGCCCGGACGTCTTCGATCTTGGTCTCTGCAGCCTTGGCTTCCGCGGTCTTGACCGAGCCCGGCTCGGCGGCTTCCGCCTTCGGCTTCTCGGACGCGGTCTTGCCGTCGGTGAGGATCTCGCCGATGCGGATCAGCGTCAGGTCCTGGCGATGGCCGCGGGTGCGCTTGGAATTCTGCCGACGACGCTTCTTGAAGGAGATCACCTTCGGGCCGCGGGTCTGCTCGACGATTTCGGCGGTCACGCTCGCGCCGGCGACGAACGGCGCGCCGATGGAGGTGCCGACCATCAGCACGTCCTTGAAGGAGACGCTGTCGCCAGCCTCGCCGGGAAGGCGCTCGATTTCGAATTCATCGTTGGCGACGACACGGTACTGCTTGCCGCCGGTCTTGATCACTGCGAACATGTCTTGTCCTTCACGCGCCGGCTCTCGGATCGATCCGGGCCGTCTTCTTGTTGTTCTTGAGGCGCCGCAGCGTTTGCCGCGGCCCCAGGCGGCGGGCCGAATTCACCCACCTACCAAAGCGATGGGCGCAGGTTTCCCCACGCCCACAGCGCTTCCCAATAACGCGCCTGCGTCCCCGAGGTCAAGGCGCGTTCCTCCGTCGATCCTGCGCAAGACCCTAAAAAGCCGGCGCCGGACCAAAAACCATCTGGACAGCGCCTGTCATTTCCACGATACCTCCGCCCCGGAAGGGTGGCAGAGTGGTCGAATGCACCGCACTCGAAATGCGGCATACGTGCAAGCGTATCGGGGGTTCGAATCCCCCCTCTTCCGCCAGTGACCTATCCCAAGCGTTCGTCATTGCTGATTGATTGGGATGGGCGAGCAGAGTTCCCCATTCCTATTCCAACTGTGACGTCGCGCTATGTGCCGTTGTGCGCATTCATCCGTCCCCATTCGGTCGTTAAGCCGTAGATCGTCGCCAACCAACACCGCCTGATTGCTGCTTCGTCGACAGCGCCTCCAGGCTCGGCAGGATGTCGGCCGCCTCGATAGCCTTTCGCTGCGATGACGATTGCGATGAGGCTACCTCGTCGGCTCCATCACCAACGTCCGTGTCGCTCGGCAAAGCGCATTAGCATCGCGCCGCATCGCCACCATCTTCGCGGATCGCAACCCCTGCTTCAGGTTGTTGTGCGAGCCTTTCGCTGGCCCCGTCGCCTTGCCCCCGTGCATCCGGCATCGACCGTTTGCCGTAGCCGGCGAAGCGCCTGCCGTTCCTGTCTTGCGCGCATATCCTGATAAGCCCTCTTCTTGGCGGGGCCGTGCGGACGAATTTGATCGAGCATAGGGCTGCGGCGAAGCTGACGATGGATCGATGGTTTCGGGCGGTTTTCTCGCACGGCAGGGCAACGCGTTTGAAGCGCTTGAGGATGCCGATGCCTTGTTCGCTGCGGGCGCAGGCCTTGTAGAGGGTTTCGGCGAAGAAGGCGGGTTTGTTCTTTTCCGTGGCCTTGTGCGCGATGACGGGCGCGATGCCGCGAGCCCGGGCGACGGCACGGTTGGCTTTACTGGAATAGCCCTTGTCGCCGATGGCAGCGCGTGGCGTCACATCTGGTCCGATGCCGAGCCGCGGG
>JACMIV010000055.1 GCA_014380965.1 Rhizobiaceae bacterium
ACTCGGTCGCGAAGTCGATGACTGCTTCGCGCGTGACGGTGTAGGGGCCGAGTGGATGCGTCGAGCCGACCGGAAAATCCTCGAATGTCAGCATGCGGCGTCCTTCCATGTCCACGCGAATCGCAGGGCGCCGCTCAGTTGTTGAACTTGAACATCAGGATGTCGCCATCCTGCACGACATATTCCTTACCCTCGTCGCGTGCCTTGCCGGCTTCCTTCGCCGCGACCTCGCCGCCAAGGGTCGTGAAGTCGTTGTAGGCGATGGTCTGGGCGCGGATGAAGCCCTTCTCGAAGTCGGTGTGGATGACGCCGGCGGCCTGGGGGGCCTTGGAGCCCTTGTCGACGGTCCAGGCACGGGTCTCCTTCGGGCCGACGGTGAAATAGGTGATGAGGCCGAGGAGATCGTAGCCCGCGCGAATGAGGCGGTCGAGGCCAGGTTCGGTGAGGCCGATGGCTTCCATGTATTCGCCGACCTCCGCCTCCGGAAGCTGGGCGATCTCGGATTCGATGGCGGCGGAGATGATGACGCTGCCGGCACCTTGGCGCTCCGCCATGGCTGCGACGGACTTCGCATAGTCGTTGCCGGTGGCGGCGTCGGCCTCGGCGACGTTGCAGACGTAGAGCACCGGCTTCGACGTCAGCAGATTGAGACCGCGGAGGATTTCGAGCTCGTCCGGCGCCATGCCTTTCAGAAGAACGCGGACGGGCTCGCCGACGCTCAGCTTCGAGAGCGCTGCTTCCATCACAGGCAGGGCGGCGAGCGACTCCTTGTCCTTGGAGGCCGCGCGCTTGCGGATTCCGACGATGCGCCGCTCGAGGCTTTCCAGGTCGGACAGCATCAGCTCGGTCTCGACCGTGTCGGCGTCGGCCACGGGATCGATCTTGCCCTCGACATGGGTGATGTCGTCGTCGACGAAGCATCGCAGCACATGGACGATGGCGTCCACCTCGCGGATGTTGGCGAGGAACTGGTTGCCGAGGCCTTCGCCCTTGGAGGCGCCGCGCACGAGGCCCGCGATGTCGACGAAAGTGATGCGCGTCGGCACGATCTGCGCGGACTTGCCGATCTTCGAGATCACCTGGAGACGCGCGTCCGGCACGGCGACGTCGCCGGTGTTGGGCTCGATCGTGCAGAATGGGTAGTTCGCCGCCTGGGCCGCCGCCGTCTTGGTCAACGCGTTGAAGAGGGTCGACTTGCCCACGTTCGGCAGGCCGACGATGCCGCATCTGAAACCCATGGGTTCCGTTTCCTTCGGTCGTGTGGAGGGCTGTTGCACCCTCGGCTGTTTGCTGGCCGCTGTTTGGAGCCTTCGGCCAGAGGGGTCAATGGCGAAGTCGCCTTCGGTCCCGGCTTCCGGTTCGCAGCGAACGTTGATAGCGTTCGACATCCGAGCGTTCATCAAGGGGCCCGTCGATGCTCAAGCTTTGTGCGTGTGCCCTTTCGCTGCTTGCGACGTGCGCGGTCGCTCAGGCCGATTGCGACGACGCGCCGGGCCCGGCAGAGAATGCCGTGCGCCGGTTGGTCGCCCCGCTCGCCCAGCACGAACTCGACGTCTGCGTCTTCTACGGCGATTATTCAGGGGACGGCGCGGAAGACGCGGTGGTCTTCTTCTATTTCGCCGATCCCAACGGCGGCAACTCGTTCGACCTGGAGGTCACCAAGCTGCGCCAAAGCGACGGTCGATTCCGACCGGACGGTCTGGTGGAAGACGTCTACGGCGAAAGCCCGCGGGACGCCCGCTTCTTCGAGGGCCGCATCGAGATCACGATGACAACGCCTCAAGGTGACGATCCGCGCTGCTGTCCGACCGGGACCACGCGCTACACGATCGACGCGCGCTGATCCCAGCTGATCAAGGCGCTTGACGCTGTTGCGGCGCTGGAAAGTCGATCGACTGGCCCAGGCGCGTGGTGTGGCAGGCGGCAAGGCCAGCGCACAGAACGAGGATTGCGGCAAAGCGAAGGGACGTGGGGATCATCGGGTCGGTCCGTCTTGGTTTCTGGAGCGCCAGATAGGGTGCCTGTCCGGCGAAAACGGCAATGCGAAGACTGTGAACGGAGCGAAACCCCCGCCGCTTCCGCGGCTTGCCATACTGCATCGCGCCGACTTAATCTCTTCCGAACAGTCGTTTCAGCATGTCCGCCATCATGCCGGTCGGTTGAGTGCCCGCCGGTGCGGTCTGCGATGGTGCCTGCCGCGCCTGCCGGATGTGGCTCTGGCCCTTGGAACCGTCCCGCATCGCCGCGCCGCCGGACGAGCCTTTCGCGGACGGCGGCTCGTTGGAATCCAGCGCCAGTTGAAGCCGGTTCATGAAAAGGGCATCCTCGCCCTTGACGAGGATTTCGACGTTGCGCGCGACGGCTTCGAGCAGCGGCTCCAGCCATTCCCGGTCGACCTTGTGGAAGTCGGAGAGGACATGGCCATGTACGCGCTCCTTCGAGCCGGGGTGGCCGATGCCGAGGCGCACGCGCCGGTAGTCCTTGCCGATGTGGGCGTCGATGGAGCGCAGGCCATTGTGCCCGCCATTGCCGCCGCCGGTCTTCACGCGCACCTTCGCGGGCGCGAGATCGAGCTCGTCGTGAAGGACGATCACCTGCCCCGGCTCCAGCTTGTAGAAGCGCATCGCGTCGCCGACGGAGGCGCCGGATTCATTCATGAAGGTCAACGGCTTTAGGAGAAGTACCTTCTCCGCGCCGATCTGCCCTTCCGAGATCTCGCCCTTGAACTTTTTCGTCCACGGACGGAAGGACGGATCGCGGTGGATCTCGTCGATGGCCATAAAGCCGATATTGTGCCGGTGGCCGGCATATTGGGGGCCGGGATTGCCCAATCCTGCGATGAGCAGCATTTCGCCCGGCCTCCCCTGTCATCGTCTGAAACAGCGTCTCGAAAGACGCGGGATGACTACTTTTCGTCGCCCTTGTCGGCGTCTTCGGCCGTCTCGTCGCCCTGCTCGGTCACTTCCGTCTCCGGGGCTTCCTCGACTTCGTCGACCTCTTCCGCCATCGGCGGGACGATCGTCGCGATCACGAAGTCTTCCTCGTTGGTGAGCGAGACGCCCTTCGGCATCTTGAGCACCGAGGCGTGGATCGAATCGCCGATCTCGAGACCGGTGAGATCGACCGTGAAGGCCTCCGGAATGCTCTCCGCCGGGCACTCGACCTCGACCGAGTGGTGCGCGACGTTCAGCGACCCGTCATGCGCCTTGATGCCGGGCGCCTCGTCCTCGTTCTCGAAGTGCACGGCGATGTTGACGGTGACGACCGTTTTGCTCGACACGCGCAGGAAGTCGACATGGATCAGGAAGTCCTTCACCGGGTCCAGCTGGAAGTCCTTGGGCAGGACCTTGATCTTCTTGCCCTTCAGTTCGATCGTGGCGATCGTGGTCTTGAAGCCGCCGGCATGGAGCTTCAGGAACGTCTCCTTGTAGGGGATCGCGATCGGCAGGGGCTCTTGCTTGTCGCCGTAGATGACGGCGGGTACCATTCCGTTGCGGCGAAGATGTCTGGCGGCCCCCTTGCCGACCTTCTCGCGCGCCTCGGCCTTGACCGTGTAGGTCTCGCTCATGGCTGTTTCCTTCGTTCGTTCAGAGGATGTCGCGACGGTATCCGGCAATCGGACCGAAACGACGAAAAGCGGCCCCATAGGCCGCTCAACTCCGCGCTGCCTCCAAGGGTGTCCGCGCGGACGAGTGGGGCTATAGCGCGAGGGGAGGGGAATCGCAAGGCTGGCCGTCCTCGCCTCCGACGGAGTGGCCGCTTTTACGAAGGCTTGCGCTTCTCGGGCAGGACCGGCGACAGCATTTACACCTCCGTCGCTTCACCATACGATGTATCGACAATGACGAAACGGGAGGGCATGCGGTGAGGGTCATGGTCAAGAAATGGGGCAACAGTGCCTCGGTTAGAATTCCGAGCGCCGTAATGGCGGCAGCCTCGCTCAGCATCGATCAGGCGGTCGACGTCCGAGAGGAGAACGGACGCATCGTCATCGATCCCGTACGAACGGTCCAGTACGATCTCGACCGACTCCTCGACCAGATGAGTGCGGACACCTTCCACGACGAGATCGACTTCGGAGAGCCCCGCGGAAACGAGGTGTGGTGACTTCAGGCTACGTCCCGGATTCTGGCCATGTCGTCTGGCTGCAATTCAATCCCCAGGTCGGCCATGAGCAGGCTGGACGCAGGCCGGCGATGGTTCTCTCTCCCGAACGTTACAACGCGATGCGCGGCATGATGATCTGCTGCCCCATTAGTTCGAGAATCAAGGGCTACGTCTTTGAAGTCGTCGTGTCACGCTCGCCGCCTAGCGTCATTCTTGCCGATCAGGTCAAGAACTTCGACTGGCGCGCCCGCGGCGCGGTCTGGAAAGGTGAGGTCGCGGCCGAGGTCTTGGCGGAGGTTCGTGCAAAGCTCAAGGCGCTGATGCAGGTGTAGCTTTGGAAGCGTATCGCTTTCGACTGGACGGACTGATGCTACTTCCGCGTGGCGGTCTTCGACGCTACAGCCATCCCGACCGCTTGAACCTCCAGAACAGATAAGCCGCGACCGTCGCAATCCCTCCAACGGTTACGAAATACCCGTACTTCCATGTCAGCTCCGGCATATATTCGAAGTTCATGCCGTAGATTCCCGCAATGGCCGTCGGCACGGCGAGGATCGCGGCCCAGGCGGCGAGCTGGCGCGTGATGGCGCCTTGCCGCTGCTGTTCGAGGAGGCTCGCGGCCTCCAGCACGGAGCCGAGGACTTCGCGAAGGCCCTCGACGAGGCCTGCGGCGCGGCTGACATGGTTCTGGACGTCCCGGAAATAGGGCCGCACCTCCGGATCGATGCACGGCGCTTCGATATGACCGAGACGGCCCAGCAACTCGTCCATCGGCCCCATGATGCGGCGGAAGCGAATGAGCTCGCGGCGCAGGCCGAAGATGCGGCTGACCTCGGCCCGCGTCAGGAAGGCATCGAGCGCCCGGCGCTCCATGTCGAGCACGTCCTCCTCGATGGCGACGACGATCGGGATGTAGGCATCGACGACGTAGTCGAGGATGCCGTGGAGCACGTAATCGACGCCGTAGCGGAGCAGCAGCGGCGAGGCCTCCAGGCGTTCGCGCAGCTCCGCGTGGTTGCGCATCGAGCCTGTGCGGATCGTCACGATGTGGTTCTGGCCCGCGAAGATCGCGGTCTTGCCGTAGACGATCTTGTGGTCCTTCAGCTCGGCGGTTCGCGCGACGATGAAGATTTCCTCGTCGTAGAGCTCGATCTTGGGAAGGACATGCTCCTTGCGGGCGTCTTCGAGTGCCAGGGGGTGAAGTTTGAAGACGCGCTGCAGCGCCTCCAGTTCCGCCTCCGTCGCGTCGACGATGCCGATCCAGACGAAGCCGTCGCCCTCGATCGCAAGGCTTGCCGGATCGTCCAGCGAAACCGTCCGGACGCGCTTTCCGTCGGCATAGGCGTAGGCTGCGACGATGCTCATTTCGGCGCGTCTCCGGACCACTGCGGGGCGATGCTGCAATGCCGCAGGGGATGCCTGCAAAGAAGCGTCACGGTCAAGCGCCTCGGCGCCGTCAGTCGAAGAGGCTCGAGACGGACTGCTCGGTCGTCGTGCGCGCGATCGCCTCGCCGAGGAGGTTCGCCGTCGTCACGACGCGGATGTTCGGCGCGTTGCGGATCGCCGTTGTCGGCTGGATCGAGTCCGTGATCACCAGTTCCTCCAGCATCGAGGCGGTGATACGCGCCACCGCTCCGCCGGAGAGGACGCCGTGGGTGATGTAGGCCTTCACGCTCTTGGCGCCGATCCTCAACAGCGCTTCCGCCGCGTTGCAGAGCGTACCGCCGGAATCGATGATGTCGTCGACGAGGATGCAGTCGTGGCCCGCGACGTCGCCGATGACGTTCATCACCTCCGACTCACCCGGCCGCTCGCGCCGCTTGTCGACGATGGCGAGCTGCGCGTCGATGCGCTTGGCGAGCGAGCGAGCGCGCACGACGCCACCGACGTCGGGCGAGACGACGACGGTGTTCGACAGGTCCTGATGCTCCTTGATGTCTCGCGACATCAGCGGGATCGAGAAGAGATTGTCGGTCGGAATGTCGAAGAAGCCCTGGATCTGGCCGGCGTGGAGGTCGAGCGTCATCACGCGGTCGGCGCCGGCC
>JACMIV010000056.1 GCA_014380965.1 Rhizobiaceae bacterium
CTCGCGCCACCGGTGAGGACGACGCGCTTGCCGATGACGTGGCCAAGCCCGGAGGCGGAGAGTCTGTCGCGGTTCAGCTCGAACGTCTCCTCGACGCGCGGCCGAATGATGCGCGCGACAAGCGAACGGGCGACGTTCACCGGCGCCTCGAAGCCCTCCTCGCCGAGCGGGGCGACTTCGATCGTGTCGGAATCGTCCATGAGCTCGCTCATCGCCGAGCCGTGCATGACCTTCAGCCGCTCCGCGTCCTCGGGCCGGATCGACAGGCCGCGGGCGAGATCCATGGTGATGTGGTGGCCGCCGAGCGCGACACTGTCGGCATAGACGAAGCGGCCGTTCTGGAAGATCGCGATCGTCGTCGCGCCCCCGCCCATGTCGATACAGGCCGAGCCCAGGTCGGCCTCGTCGTCGACGAGCGTCGAGAGCCCGGAGGCGTAGGGGGTCGCGACGAAGGCCTCGACGACGAGATGGGCGCGGTTGATTGCGGCCTCGAGGTTGCGCAGCGGCGTGTCCTCGGCGGAAAGGACGTGAACATCCGCGCCGAGCCGCTCGCCGACCATCCCTTGCGGGTTGTCGAGTCCGGTCTCGCCGTCGAGCGAAACGTCGAAGGGGACGGAATGAAGCACGAGCCGCCCCGGCTCGACAGGCGTCTTGGCCGCGAGCGACAGGACGCGTGAGAGATCACCCTCGGAGACTTCCGAGCCGTTGGTCGAGACTTCCCCGATGCCGCGCACGCTCTTGAGGCGCCCCGCGGTGACGGACACGATGAGAGATTCGATCGTGAGGCCGGCCATGCGCTCGGCGGCGTCCACGCAGTAGCGAATCGACTTCTCGGCGGCTTCCAGATCGACGACGACGCCCGACTTGATGCCGCGCGAGCGCTGGTGGCCGATGCCGATCACCTCGATCTCGTGAGTGCGGCCGGGCAGGATCTCGCTCTCATCGCGCGGCTTCAGCCTCGCGATGAGGCAGGTGACCTTCGACGTGCCGACGTCGAGCACGGAGATGACGCGCACGCGACGGCCGGACAAAGCGCGCATCCGCTGGAGCCTGCGGGGGCTCTTGGAGAACAAGGTCATGCCGGCTTCTCCTTGGAGCTGCGCTTGATGATCTTGTCGCGTTCCTTCAAGGCCGCGTCGCGCCTGACCAGCGCTTCGGGCGTCAGCCGGATGACCATCCGGTCCTCGATCCGCATATCCACGACGAGGATGTCACGCGACAACAAGCCCAAATCCCTATCCATTCGCGCGACTTCCGCCGCTGCTTCCACGGCGCCCTCCTCGGGCAGCCGGATCGTCACCCCGTTCTCGAGACGAAGGTCCCACCTGCGGTCCCCGACGCGAATGTAGGCCTTCACCCTTGCGCGAAGCTCGGGAAGAACCTCCAGGTCGTCGAGAAACTTGGCGGCGCGATTGCCGGCGCCGCTGCCCACCACGAAGGGCAGGTTCTGGAAGCGATTGGCGGCATAGGGCACGATCTCGCGGCCCGCCGCGTCGACGACGAAAAGCTCGCGGCCCTTCTGCCAGATCGCGAAGGGTCGGCGCTCGGTCAGCGCGATGGCGACGCGGTCGGGATAGGTCTTCGAGACCGAGGCCTTCTCGATCCAGGGCATGGCTTCCAGCGTCTGGCGCGCGGCATCGGGATCCAGCGAGGGAAGGCTCTGGGCGCCCGTCATCCACAGCGCCTGGAGCACGTCGATCTCGGAGGTCTCGGCATTTCCGGAGACGTCGATCGTCTCGATCGAGAAGCCGAGCGGCAGCGCGATCTCGTCGATGACGCTCACCGTGTGTCCGCCGAGCGTCATGCCGTAGAAGCCGGTTGCGCCGAGCACGACGACGGCAAGGCGCCCGAATCCGGGGACCGGCATCCGTGCCATGCTCCCGCCGAAGGCCGACAGGCGGCGTCCGAGCATCCTGAGACGAAACGGGACGAGCTGTGCCGCGACGCTGCCGCGACCCCTGTCCGCCGACATTTCCCTGCGTTCGCGCATGTCTACCTTCGGCATGAGGCGTCCCCCACCATCCAGCTCAGCAATTCGCCGAAGGGGTGGCCTGCAGCCCGCCCGATGTCGGGAACGAGCGAGGTCGAGGTCATGCCAGGCTGGGTGTTGATCTCGAGCCAGACGATCTCGCCACCCGCGCCGAAGCGGTCGTCGTAGCGAAAGTCCGAGCGCGAGATTCCGCGGCAGCCGATCGCGGCATGGGCCGCGAGCGAGTATTCCTGGATGCGGCGCGCAACCTGCGGCGGGATCGAAGCCGGGATCTCGTGGCGCGAGCCGCCCGGCATGTACTTCGACTCGTAATCGTAGAAAGCATGACCTTCGGTCGTGATCTCGCAGACGCCGAGCGCCACGTTCCCCATGACCGCGCAGGTCAGCTCACGCCCGTGGACAAAGCGCTCGACCATCACCTCGTCCCCGAACGCCCAGTCCGAGCCGTGGAGCTCCGGCGGGGGATGCGCCTGATCCTCTCGCACGATGAGAACGCCAAAGCTCGACCCTTCCGCGATCGGCTTCACCACGTAGGGCGTCGCCATCACGTGCGTCTCCGCGACGAGGCGCCGGTCGAGCACCTTCGCCTCCGCGACCGGGATGCCCGCAGCCTTCGCGACGGTCTTCGCCTTCACTTTATGCATGGCGAGCGCGGAGGCGAGGACGCCCGAATGCGTGTAGGGAAGTTCGAGATATTCGAGGATGCCCTGAATGGTGCCATCCTCGCCGAAGGGCCCATGCAAAGCGTTGAAGGCAACGTCGGGGGCAAGCTCGGTGAGCACGCGGGCGATGTCGCGGCCGACGTCGACGCGCGTCACGCGGAAGCCCTCGGCCTCCAGCGCGTCCGCGCAGGCATTGCCCGAGGAGAGGCTCACCGGCCGCTCGCTCGAGAACCCGCCCATCAACACCGCCACATGCTGGCTCATCGACCGTCTTTTCCCATGCCCGAACTATCGCTCGGCATATTCATGGCCCCGAGATGGTTAAGCGGGCGTTAAGGCTCGCTGACGATCGCAACAAAATCGTAAGACCCGAAACGGATTTCCCGCGACGGACGGCGCCTGCCGGCCAGTCTGCGCAACGTCGGCCCGCGCAACTCGACTGCCTCAACCGCTTCGAGGGCTCAGGGGGCAGAGGTGTCACCGCCTGCGCGCTTGGGCATCTGCCAAAACGTGCAAGATTAAATGTCGAGTGATTGATTTAGCCAAGCCTAAAAGCATTCCGGCTAAGCGTCGTTGCATGGCGGTCAAAGGCCAACCAATGATTTTAGCGTCAAGCCCCGCTTAGACAGGATGAATGATGGCCATGGCGAGGATCTTCGCGCGCTTCACTCGGGACAAGGCTGCGAACATCACGATCATGTTCGCGTTTCTCATCATCCCGATCATTGGGGCAACCGCCCTCGCGGTTGATTTCGGCCGCACTCTGACGGTCAACCGCCAGTTGTCTGCCGCCGTGGACATCGCCGCGGTGGGAGCGATCGCGGAAAAGTCGCCGGGCGCCGTCGCTGCCTTTGCAATGAAAGGCAACGGTCCAATACCAACCGCGATCAAAGATGCCGAGGGCTTGATCCTCGCCAACCTGCCGAAGGGCGTGGACAAGGACGACGTCTCACTTACGATCGACGTGACGAAAACCGGCAACAATCTGAAATCGACGATTGCTTACGCCGCCTCGGTTCCGACGACGCTGGCGCAAGTCTTCGGCTACACGACATTCCCTGTCGAGGGCGAGGTAATTGCCGAACACCAGATCGCAAAGTTCATGGACTTCTTCATCCTGATCGACAACTCCCCATCGATGGGCGTCGGCGCCACGACCACGGATATCGCGACGATGGAGAAGAACACTCCCGACAAATGCGCCTTCGCATGCCATCAGTTGAACGATCCGAAGAATTACTACGCCCTCGCCAAATCGCTCGGCGTATCCATGCGCATCGATGTCGTACGGAAAGCAACGCAGGAGCTGACGAAGACAGCTGGTGCAACACAACAGGTCGTCGGCCAGTACAAGATGGGTGTCTATACGTTCGGTGCGAAGGCTGAGAACGCAGCTCTGACAACGATTTCAACGCCAATCGAAGACCTTGTCAAGGTTGGACAGTACACCGATGCCGTCGACCTGATGACGACCCCTAGCAAAAACTACAACAACGATCAGCAGACGAACTTCGACGCTATCTTCGGTGCCATCAACGGGCTGATCGACACTCCCGGCGACGGTTCCAGTGAATCGTCAAGAGAGAAGATCCTCTTCTTCGTGTCGGACGGAGTAGGCGACGCCTACAAACCTTACAACTGCACGAAGAAGAAGTCGGGAAACCGGTGTCAGGAGCCGATCGACACCTCCTTGTGTCAGCCGCTGAAGGACCGCGGCGTCAAGATCGCAGTTCTCTACACGACATATCTGCCGCTGCCGAAGAACGGCTGGTACAACACGTGGATCAAGCCGTTCCAGCCTGAAATCCCAAGTCGAATGGCCGCTTGCGCCACGCCCGGCCTGTATTACGAGGTCAGCGCGAACGGGGGCATTGTCGAGGCGATGAACGCACTCTTCGTCAAAACCATCCGGACCGTAAAGCTGTCGAAATGACAATTTCGCCTCCCCTTGAGACACGGCAACCGCGATCGCACCTGCAACCGGCATCGAAGCCATGTCTTGAAGATGCCTCCGCGCGTAGGAAGACACCGGACCGAAAGGTGAAGCCAGGCATGCGTCTTGCTCTTCGAAGGTTGGCAACGCGGTTCCCACGGGCGAACGAAGGAGCGGCAGCGGTCGAGTTCGCCATCGTCAGCCTTCCCTTCATTGCAATCGTGTTCATGATCTTTCAGGTCGCCCTCTACCATTTCGGGCTTCAGTCCCTCGACCTCGCAAGCAGCGCTGCATCGCGGCAGATCATGATCGGGAAGCTTCCGGCAAGCGCCTACAACCTCGGAGAGTTCAAGAGGACCCAGATCTGCCCGCGACTGCTGATGAATTTCGATTGCGATGCAGTGATCGTCAACGCCTACAAGGCAAACGGACCCTCCGACCCCGCGGCGAACACCGGAATCTACGCCTTCATCAACGCGACGTCGAAGACGTTGCGCGCTCTGCCGGCCCAGTCGACCTTTTGCGTCGGCGGTCCCGGCGACCACGTCTTTCTCGATGTGGCCTACGAGTTCCCCAATTTCATGGGAAGCATGCTGATGGCGGCGGGAGCCGACCCACGCCGATTCATGATGCGGTCGACGACGTTCTTTCGCAACGAGCTCTTTGACGGGAATGGCCAAGCATGTTGAAGGGTGGTCGAACGGATCCGAATTTCTGTGAGCGGTCCTTCCACGCCGATACCCGGGGCATTGCCGCGGTCGAGTTCGGACTGCTTCTCCCGGTGCTCCTCCTCTTGCTCGGCGGCGCGGTGGAGTTCAGCGGGGCGGTGACGGCCGGCAGCCGGGCGACGCGGGTTGCCGAAACGATCGGGCAGGTGGTTGCCCAGACGCAGGCGGCGCTGACGACCGAGGACCTGACCGCCATCATCAAGTCTGCGGCCATCGTCGACCCGGACATCATCGTCTATGCCAAAGAAACCGGGAAGAGCCTCGAGACAGCCGTCGACGTGACGGTCTCCAGCATCGCTTTCAACCCCTTGCCTGCGACGTGCACGACGAATTGCACCTACGAGGCATCCGTCGTCTTCAGCGAGGCGCTGAGCGGCCCGAAGCGGCCCTGCGGCAAGCAGTCGGGTGGGGCGGCATCGAGCCCGACGACCCTGCCGACGAACGTCTTCAGCGCCAACTCCATACTCGTCGTCGACGTCGAGGTGTTCTACAAGCCATTGATGAGCACGTTCCTCGGGACCGAGATCTCCTTCAAGCGCTCCCTGTTTTTCCGCCCCCGATACGTCGATCAGATCAATTACAGCAAGAATTGCCCCGGCTTTCCGGTCGTCTGAGCAGTCGTTTCCAGCACGCTTGACCGATGTCTTGCGGTAGCTTGGCAACCGAAGCCTGCGTGGATCGCCGGCCGAAGATCATTTACCTTTCATCAGCCACGATGGTTGACTTTGATTTTGAAGGGTCTGCGTCTTCACGAGCTTTCAATAAAAATGGCGTCTTCTGGTCTGACAGCAGACAGCTCCTCCCGACGAGAAGAACAACATCATGGCGATGACCATCCTGGCCGTAGACGACTCCCGCACGATGCGCGAGATGATCCGCCGAGCCCTTCAGGAGGCCGGCTTCAACGTGGTGCAGGCCGAGGACGGCGTCCATGGCCTGGAGGTCCTCCAAGGAATGGAGCGTCCCGACGTGATCATCACGGACGTGAACATGCCCCGCATGGACGGTCTCCAGTTCATCGAGGAGGTCCGCAGCGATGCCGGCCGCCGGGCGATCCCGATCCTCGTCCTGACCACCGAGAGCGACGCCGAGAAGAAGGCACGCGCCCGCCGGGCCGGCGCGACCGGCTGGATCGTCAAGCCTTTCGATCCGGTCAAGCTGGTCGACGCGATCCGCCGCGTCGCCGTCTGAGGCGACCTCCTCGAGGCCGCGGTGCGACCGACCGCCCACGGCGGGACGAGGCAGGCAGAAACTAGGATGCTCCCGGATGCCGACGGCGCCGGCGCCGCCCTCTGGCGGCGTCGAAGACGCACGCGATCATTCCGGTGCCGCACGAGGGAATAGGGGAAGAGGTCGATGGACACGATGACCGAAATCAGGCGCACCTTCTTCGAGGAGTGCGCCGAGCAGCTGGTGGAGCTGGATCGGGGCCTCGCGGCCTTCGAGGGCGGCACTGCCGATACCGAGACCATCGGCATCGTCTACCGCGCGGTCCATTCGATCAAGGGCGGCGCCGGCGCCTTCGAGCTGAAGGATCTCGTCCGCTTCGCCCTCACCTTCGAAGGCGTGCTCAACGAAATCCGCGCCGACCGCCTCGCCCCCTCCCCCGAGGTCCTGGCACTTCTGCGCCGCGCCGAGACCGTGCTTGCCGAGATGGTTGCCGTCTGCCGCGATCGCGACGGCGTCTTCCGCGAACTGCGCAGCTTCATCCCCGGCGCCGCCGACGAGCCGTTCGAGCTTGCAGCCGCCTCGGCGCCGGAGGCCGAAACTGCCACCGCCGCAGAAGACCTTGGCTTCACGCCCGTCTCGGTCGATTTCGGCTCGATGTTCGACGGCGGCGAAAAGCGCTTCCACATCGTCTTCAAGCCGCGTCCCGAGCTCTATGCCAACGCCAACGAGAGCGCCCGCCTGATCCGCGAGATGCTAGCGCTCGGCACCGGCGAGGTCGCCTGCGACACCGGCGCGATCCCGCCCCTCGACACGCTTGAGCCCGAGGGCGCCTACCTCGCCTGGACGATCGAGCTTGCGACCGAGAAGGGCGAGGGCGACATCCGCGAGATCTTCGACTTCGCCGAGTTCGACTGCGACCTCGAGATCACCGCCCTCGAGGTGGAATTCCCCGAGGAGACGCCCGCCTTCGAGACCGACGATCCCGAAATGGCCGCGCTCTTCGCCCGTCTTCAGGCGGCAAGCTGATGGCCGCCGCCCAGATGGAGAAGAAGGAGCGGGCCGAGATGCGCGAGCTGATCGCGTTCACGCTTGGCGAACAGGAATTCTGCGTCGACGTGCGCCAGGTGCGCGAGATCCGCGGCTATTCCGCGGCGACGCCGATGCCGCACGCGCCCTCTTTCGTGATCGGCGTCATCAACCTCCGCGGCACGGTGCTGCCCATCGTGGACCTTTCCGCCCGCCTCGGCTTCGGTACGGCGCGAAAGACTGTTCGCTCGGTCGTCATCGTCGTCGTCCTCCACGACCAGCTTGTCGGACTTCTGGTGGACTCGGTCTCCGATATCCTGACCGTCTCCGACGACCAGTTCCAGCCGACCCCGAACATCGCCTCGGAACTTGCGCAGAGCTTCGTCCGCGGCGTGATGGCGCTCGAAGGGCGGATGATCTCGCTGATCGGCGTCGACTGCATCCTGCCCGCGGCGGTGGACGTCGCCGCCTGAGGGCGCGCGCTTTTCCTCCGAATGGCATGACGAGAACGAAAATACGACAGGCGGTCGCCGCAGCGACTTCGCCACGGCGACGGGAGACACGAAGGTATGGCCTTCAAGGCACAGTTGAAAGTCCTGATCGTTGACGATCAGCGCACCAGCCGGATGCTGATCCGCGACGCGCTCGACCAGCTCGGCATCCAGCAGATCACGATGGCCGTCGACGGCGAGGAGGCGTTGAA